>JAUVMT010000091.1 GCA_030600085.1 Gemmatimonadales bacterium
CACTTGACCACCCCGGCGCCGAGCTTGATGTCGGTGCCGCGGCCGGCCATGTTCGTCGCAATCGTGATCGCACCGGGCTGTCCGGCCGCGAGCACGATGTTCGCCTCTCGCTCGTGCTGCTTGGCGTTAAGCACTTCGTGCTGTAGCCCTCGGCGCTTCAGCATCCGGGCGACCTTCTCGGAGACGTCCACGCTGGTGGTCCCGACGAGGATCGGCAGGCCACGCTCGTGCAGGCGCTCGATCTCGTTCAGGAGCTCGGCGTACTTCTCCCGCTTGGCCCGGAAGACCACGTCATCCTGGTCCATCCGCCGCACCGGGCGGTTGGTCGGAATCACGACGACTTCCAAGCCGTAAATCTCGTGGAACTCGCCCTCCTCCGTCTCGGCCGTCCCCGTCATCCCGGCCAGCTTCTCGTACATGCGGAAGTAGTTCTGGATGGTGATCGTCGCGAGCGTCTGGGTCTCCTCGCGCACGACCGCTCCCTCCTTCGCCTCCACGGCCTGGTGGAGCCCGTCGCTCCACCGCCGGCCCTCCATCTTCCGTCCGGTGAACTGGTCCACGATGACCACGTTGCCGTTCTCGACGACGTACTCCACGTCCTTCTCGTACAACGAGTGCGCCTTCACGAGCTGGTGGATGACGTGGATTCTCTCGGATTTCTCCGCGTACTCGCGCTCCAGCTCCTGGATGCGGTTTCGTTTATCGTCGGCCGAGAGCTTCTCGTCGTCCTCGACCTTCTTCACGATCTCCGAGATGTCCGGGACAACGAACGCCTCCGGATCGCTGGGGCTCAGCACATCCAGCCCACGGTCGCTGAGCTGGATCGTGTGCCCCTTCTCGTCCATCGAGAACAGCAGGAGCTCATCGACCTCCTGCAGGCGCTTCTCGCGCATCAGTTCGGCCTCGGTGCGCTGAACGCGCTGCTTCACGCCGGTCTCGTTGAAGAGCTTCATGAGCCGGCGGTTCTTGGGTGCGCCCCGCTGGGCCGCGAGCAGCTTCTCGCCCGCCTCCCATTCCTCGTCGGCGTCGGGCTCCTCCTCGTCCATGTCCTCGAGGAGCCGCCCGGCCTCCGCCACGAGCTTGTTCACGATGCGTCCCTGCTGGCGCACGAGACCGGAGACCTGCGCGTTGTGCCGCTTGTAGACGTCCTGGTCGCTGGCGCGTCCAGCCGGACCGCTGATGATCAGGGGGGTGCGGGCCTCATCGATCAGGACGGAGTCGACCTCGTCGATGATCGCGAAGAAGTGGTCGCGCTGTACCCGATCGTCCATACGCACGACCATGTTGTCGCGGAGGTAGTCGAAGCCGAACTCGTTGTTCGTGCCGTAGGTGATGTCACACTCGTACGCCGCTCGGCGATCCGCCGTGCCCGGGGACGTGTCGTCCAGACAACCCACCGAAAGGCCGAGGAACTCGTACACCGTGCCCATCCACTGCGAGTCGCGTCTTGCCAGGTAGTCGTTGACGGTGACGAGATGGGCGCCGCGACCGGCCAGCGAGTTCAGATAGAGCGGCATCGTGGCTACGAGGGTCTTCCCCTCGCCGGTGGCCATCTCGGCGATCTTGCTCTGATGGAGGACGACGGCGCCGATCAGCTGAACATCGTACGGCACCATGTCCCAGGCCATCGTGTTGCCGGTAACCACGACCTCCCTGCCGAGGAGACGCCGGCACGCCTCGCGTACCGTCGCGAAAGCCTCGGGGAGGATCTCGTCGAGGACGTCCTGGGTGGCCTCGGAGAGCTGCGCTTCGGCCTCGGCCATGCTCAGCGTGAGGCTCTCTCGCTTGTCAGGATCTTCCGAGTGACGGCGCTCGGCTCGGAGATCCTCGAACCTCGCCTCGTGCTCGCCGACCTGCTCGTCGATTCGCTCTCTGAAACGCTGCGTCTGAGCCACGAGCTCGTCGTCGGTGGCGGACGCGAGGCGCTCCTCGTGGCCTAGGATCTCGTCGATGATCGGCTGGAGCTTCTTCATCGAGCGGTCGAAGCGCGTTCCGAACACCCGATTGACCATCCCGCGTATCGCTATCATGCAGCTATATCGTGAAGAGAGTGGCTGTGAAGACGGCCGAGCGGCCGCAGCGTTCCTGACAACTCATCAGGCGTCCGCTAATAGCCGCGACTTGGCGTTTCGTTCCGATTCTCAGGCGTCTTCCGACTCTGGCGCGGCGTTGCCGACGCGTGCCCACTCGACTTCCACTCGCTCCCTGATGCGCTCGGGCACCAGATGGCGGATCGAGCGCCCCTCCCGGAGTCGGCCGCGAATCGCCGATCCGGAGATGTCGACGCGGGTCACGGCCACGGTCTCGAACGGAACGGGTACGTCGTCGGCAGGCGGCGCTTCACCATCCCGCGCCATGACGGCCAGGCGAGCGATCTCGGGGATCTCCTCGTAGCGGCTCCAGCTGTCGATGAGCCGAAGCTGGTCCACGCCGATCACGCAATACAGCTCCTCGGGCGCCATGGTCCGGCGGATCCAGCGCAGGGTGTCGACGGTGAACGAGGGTCCGGTTCGGTCCACCTCGATGCGGCACACCTCGAAGCAGGGGTTCCCGCCGAACGCCTGAGAGACGAGCTCGAGCCGCACCTCGGCAGGAAGGACCGCCGCGCGGTGCGGCGGGTCACCCGCCGGGATGATCAGCAACCGGTCCAGCGCGAGTCCTTCGAGGACGTCTTGGGCGACGATGAGGTGGCCGACGTGGGGCGGATCAAACGTGCCACCCAGCATCCCTAGCCGCCCGCCCACCGACCCACCCGGCGAGCGCTGAGCATCAAGTGCTCACATCCTCCAGCCTTTGCGCCGCTTCCGTATTCGGGTAATCGGTCAGCACCCGTTGCCTGGTCACGTCGGCCTCGGCGTCGAAGCCGAGCCGCCGGTAGCTCAGGTAAAGAGTGTAGAGGATGTCGGGGATGACCGGAGCGTTCGGATAGTCCTCGACTGCCGACTCGAAGTAGATGTTGGCCGACTCGTAGAATCCCTGGTCGAAGTAGAACTTCCCCACCCTGAACTGCTTGGCCGCCATCTTGGCTTGAGCCTCCTGCACCAGAGACAGGGCCTCGGCGCGCCGCGGACTGTCCGGGAAGAATTGCAGCATCCGCGTGCACTCCTGAATGGCCTGCATCGTGTAGTCCTGGTCGCGAGGCAGTGAGGGAGAGAGCTCCCAATAGGCCGTGCAGGCTCCGAGCTGTGCGTCGTCGGCGAGCGGGCTGTTGGGCCGCGTCTGGGCGAAGCGAGTGAACTCAGTCGCCGCCCGCAACGGATCGCCGTTCTTCAGGTACGAGTCCGCCATCAGGAAGAGCGCACTGTCCGCGAGGGGACTCAGCGGCTCTCGGCCGACAAAATCCAGAAAACCCTTCGCCGCATCGCCGTACTTCCCGTTGTCGTACTTGTCCGCTGCCCACTGAAAGCGTTCCTGTGGTGGCGTTCCGTCCGGTGGGAGCTTGGCGGAGCACGACGGCAGCGCCCCGATCAGCACAGCCAGGCCGCACCAGATCGCTCGCGCTCGAGCGCGATCACGAATCATCGTGCTTCTCACTCGAAGCCGAACCGAATCTCTCGAATCCTGGCCTCCGCTCGCTCGACCAGGGGACCGGTGCGCGACGGGTTCAGCCGAAGGACCTCCTCGAAAGCCCGCAGCGCCTCGTCGCGCTCGCCGAGAGCCAGCGACAGCTCCCCGTACAGAAACTGCGCGCGGTCCTGCACGGTGCGCGGAACCCCGAGCCGAATCAGTCGGGCCACACGCTCCTGTGCGCTCGCCGGGCGCCCGTTCTGCCAGTCTTCTTCGGCTGCCTCATAGAGACAGTTGCCGAGGCTCCACTCGGCTTCGGCGCGCTGGGCCGCCCTGCGAGCTGCTCGCGTCAGGTATCGCTCGTAAAACGAGATGGCCTCGCGGCACGCGCCCAACTCATGGAAGGCCCGCGCGGTCTCGTAGTACACCTCCGGCTCCACGTCGGCGGAATCCGCCAGCACTTTCAGGTAGAGCGGAAGGGCTTCCTCGAACTCGTTGTCCGCCCAGTAGTGTCGGGCGAGCGGCAGGGTCAGATCGCGTGGAATCAACCCCGTGCCGAGCTCGACAAGGGGCTGCAGAGCGCGTGCTGCGCTCTCGCGGCTGCCCCGCTCGAAGGCCATCCTGGCCGATGAGCTCAGCCCGGCAGCGGCCTGAAAGCGATAGGAGGAGTCCCTCGCGATGAGCTCAGCGTAGTACCGCCGACTCGTCTCGATGTCACCTCGCATCCCGTACACCGCCCCAAGCCGCAGCAGGGCACGCTCATCGTCCTCCTGGCGAAGCGCGAACTTGTATTCGGCGATGGCCGCATCCAGCCGGCCCTCGCCGAACAATCGGTCGCCTCGATGAATTGCGTTCCCCGCCTCATCGGCGCATCCAATCAGAGAAACGAGCACCAGAAGGCCGACGGCTCCGCCGACGCCCCCTTCAACCCGCCCGAATCTCCGAATCGACGTGGGGAGGCTCCGAAGCCATCTCACGCGCCGCTCTCGCGCGGTCCGGCCGGACGCTTCGCTCTCCCGGTGATTCTCCTCCAAAGACCATAGAGCCAAATGCAATAGATCGCCCTCATTCCGTCCCGCCACCCGATCTTCTTCCCCTCCGCGTACGTACGGCCGCTGTAAGAGATCCCCACCTCGTACACACGCCACTCTTGGAGGGCCACCTTAGCCGTGATTTCAGGCTCGACGCCGAACGCCCTCTCTTCGATCTCGAAGCTCTGGAGGACTTCACCGCGAAAGCACTTGTAGCAGGTCTCCATGTCGCTGAGGTTGAGGTTCGTCACCATGTTCGAGACCAGGGTGAGGAGCCGATTGCCGACGTAGTGCCAGAAGTAGAGCACGCGACGCGGACGCCCGCTCATGAACCTGGAGCCGTAGACGACGTCGGCCTTGTCCTCCCAGATCGGCGACAGCAGCAACGAGTACTCCTGCGGGTCGTACTCCAGGTCAGCGTCCTGAACGAGAACCGCGTCTCCGCTCGCCGCTCCGAAGCCCGTGGAGAGAGCCGCGCCTTTCCCGCGGTTGACGTCGTGGAGGATCAGACGGTCGATGGACCCGGCTTCCGCCAGGCTTTCGAGAATCTCCCTTGAACCGTCCGTCGAGCCGTCGTCGACGACGACCAACTCGATCTCCAGGGGCACGCCCCGAACTCTCCGGACGATCTCCTCCACCGTCGCTCGCTCGTTGTACACGGGCATGACGACGGAGACTCTCCGGTGCGCGTTCACTAGGATGCTCGCGCGCTATCCGGTGAGGATCGTCGGAGAACCGAGCCGCTTTTCCCCCTGGAGCCGACGGAAGTACTCGATCGTGCGCGACAGGCCCTCCCGGAGGGAGATCTCCGGCTGCCAGCCGAGGAGCTCGCGGGCCCGCGTGATATCGGGCTTGCGCGTCTTGGGATCGTCTTCCGGGAGCGGCAGGTAGCGTATCTCGGAGGAGGACCCGGTGAGCTCCAGCACGAGCTCGGCCAGCTCAGAGACGGTGAACTCTCGGGGGTTGCCGATGTTGATTGGCTCGCTCACATCGGAGGCGAACAGGCGGAAGATGCCCTCCACCTCATCCTCCACGTAGCAGAAGCTCCGCGTCTGACCGCCGTCACCGTACACGGTGATAGGCTCGCGGCGGAGAGCCTGCACGATGAAGTTGGAGACTACCCGTCCGTCGCCAGGCCGCATCCTCGGTCCGTACGTGTTGAAGATCCTGACGATGCGCGTATCCACGCCGTGCGCGCGGCGGTACGCCATCGTGAGAGCCTCGGCGAACCGCTTCGCCTCGTCGTATACGCCCCGTGGCCCGATCGGATTCACGTTGCCCCAATAGGACTCGGGCTGCGGATGAACGAGGGGATCGCCGTACACCTCGGAGGTGGAGGCCAGCAGGAACCGGGCGTCCTTCGCCTTCGCCAGGCCGATCACCTTGTGCGTGCCGAGGCTTCCGACCTTCAGCGTCTGAATCGGGAGCTCCAGGTAG
The DNA here is from genome assembly GCA_030600085.1 of Gemmatimonadales bacterium. Classification (GTDB taxonomy): domain Bacteria; phylum Gemmatimonadota; class Gemmatimonadetes; order Palauibacterales; family Palauibacteraceae. The sequence continues at coordinate 5,976 of JAUVMT010000091.1, forward strand.
TCAGTCGGGCTGGCCGGCGACGCGAAGTGGAGGACGCCGTCGAGCTCACCGCTCACGTGTACGAACTCCGTCACGTCGTGCTGGACGAGCTCGAAGCCGTCGCCCAGGAGATGGGCCAGGTTTTCCGGAGTTCCGGTGATGTAGTTGTCCATGGCGACGACGGAATGGCCCTCCTGGCGGAAGCGATCGCATAGATGCGATCCCAGGAAGCCTGCCGCCCCGGTGATTAGGACTCTCACTCCACCTGCTCCCTGCCGATTGAAAAGTAGGCGAATCCCATCGCGCGCATCCTCGACGGCTTGAACAGGTTGCGCCCATCGAACACGATGGGCGTGCGCAACGCGTCCCGCACGATATCCCAGTCCGGTCGACGGTACTGCAGCCACTCGGTCGCCACGATCAGAGCGTCCGACCCCTCGCAGGCCGAGTAGGCATCCTCACCGAACGCGATCCGGTCGCCGAGCTGGAAGCTGCGAGCCGTCTCCATCGCCTGCGGGTCGTGGGCGATGACCGACGCCCCGGCACCCAGCAGCTCTTCGATCACGGCGAGCGCCGGCGCGTCTCGAACGTCGTCGGTCTCCGGCTTGAACGACAGACCCCAGATGGTGAACTGACGACCGCTCAAGTCCGTCCCGAAACGGGCTTTCACCTTGGCCGCCAGTATCCCCTTCTGCCGCTCGTTCGTCTCGTGGACATTCTTCAGGATCGAGAGATCGACGGCCAGATCGTCGGCCGTCTTGATGAGCGCTCTCACATCCTTGGGAAAACAGCTGCCTCCATAGCCGGCACCGGCGAACAGAAACGACTGGCCTATGCGCGGATCGGAGCCCACGCCTTGTCGCACCACGGTGACGTCCGCCCCGGTAGCTTCGCACAGCTCGGCGATCTGATTCATGAAGCTTATCCGCGTCGCCAGCATCGCGTTGGCCGCGTACTTGGTCAGCTCGGCGGACGCGATGTCCATGAAGATCAGCGGGTTGCCGGTCCGTACGAATGGCTCGTACAGCTCTTCGAGCACCGGCCGCACCCGATCGTCCTCGATCCCACACACGACGCGATCGGGACGCATGAAATCGTCAACCGCCGCGCCTTCCTTCAGGAACTCCGGGTTGGAGCAAACGTGGAAGGCACGATCCGTGTGTGTTTCGATCTCAGCCCGCACCCGACGCGCGGTGCCGACCGGCACCGTGCTCTTCGTGATTACGACGGCGCCCTCGGTCATGTTCTGCCCGATGACGCGGGCCACGTCCAGCACGTGCTGAAGATCGGCCGACCCATCCTCGTCCGGCGGGGTGCCGACGGCGATGAACATGACCTCGCTCTCGAGCACGGCCGCCCCGATGTCCGTCGTGAAGCGTAGGCGCTTCTCGGCCACGTTTCGTGAGAGGAGAAGTTCCAGCCCAGGCTCGTAGATCGGGATCTTCCCCTCCCGCAGGCCTTGGATCTTATTCTCATCGATGTCGGCCCCGACCACGTGGTTTCCCGTCTCGGCCAGGCATGCACCGACCACGAGCCCCACGTATCCCGTTCCTACTACGGCTATGTCCATGGTTCTCCTTCGAGACGTTCAGGAACCTTTCTCGCGCGCTGCGCGGGCCCAGCGGTACACCCCACGCACACTGTCCTCGAGATCGCGCCTCGGCTTCCACCCTGTGTCCCGCTCGAGGAGCCGAGGATCACCGACGATCCTGGGGCTCTCCTCTGCCCTGACCCGCTCGCCGACCACACGTATCTCCACTTCCACTCCGGCCTCGTCCACTATCCACTCCACAAGCTGCCGAATCGACACCGGCCGTCCCGAGCACACGTTGTACGCACGGCTCGGCGTCTCCAGCTCAGAGATGACCCGCAAGCCACGGACCGCATCCCGCACATCGGTGAAATCCCGCTCCATGTCGAGGTTGCCGACCTCGAGGAACGGTTCGACCTCGCCCGCCGCGATCGCGGCGACCTGGAGACTGAAATTCGGGACGGCAAAATGCGGAGCCTGACCGGGACCGACGAGGTTGAAGCTGCGAGCGACCACGGTGTCGAGCTGGTGTGAGCGCCGAAAGGAATGAGCGACCTGCTCCTGGCACGCTTTCGAGAGCCCGTACGGGGAGCTCGGCCTCAGCGGCATCTCTTCCGAGAGTGGCTCCTGCGTGGGCGAGCCGTAGGCTTCGCCGGAGCCCATCACCAGGATTCGCGGCGAGTAATCCGGG
>JAUVMT010000262.1 GCA_030600085.1 Gemmatimonadales bacterium
GAGAGCTGAGCGGAGAGCTGGCGGAGTTCGCGGAGATCGAACTGCCCCGGCAGATCTCCGATACTGTCACGCTCTCCACCTTCCACGGCTGCCCGGCCGATCAGATCGAGTCCATCTGCCGCTACCTGCTCGAAGACGTCGGCCTTCACACGATCATCAAGCTCAACCCGACCTTGCTGGGCTTCGAAGCGGTCCGTGAGATCCTCTTCGATCGGCTCGGTTACTCGCACCTGAAGCTGCGGCGGGAGGCGTTCGACGTGGACCTGCAGTACGCCGACGGCCTCGAGATCCTGAGGCGGCTTCGCTCGGTGGCCGAGCGGCAGGGGTCGATCATCGGCGCCAAGTTCACGAACACGCTCGTCGTGGAGAACGAGCCGGAGTTCTTCCCGACCCAGACCGACCCCTATATGTACGTGTCGGGCCCGCCGCTCCACGTGATCTCGATGAACCTCATGCAGCGGTTCCGGGAGGACCTCGGCTTCGAGTTCCCGGTCTCCTTCTCCGCCGGGATCGACGTCAAGAACTTCCCGGCGGCCGTGGCCTGCGGGATGGTCCCGGTCACGACCTGCACCGATCTTCTCAAACAGGGCGGGTTCGGCCGTCTGCCGGGCTACCTGAAGGCGCTCTCCCGGGAGATGGAGAAGTCCGGCGTCACGTCGCGCGAGGCGTACGTGCTCTCCGCAGGGGGACATGCCGCAGAGGCCGTCAGAGAGGCTCTGATCACCTTCCCGGGCGCGGCGGCCGGGCGTGAGCCCGTGGGCGACCGCGACCAGTGGCGCCGGGTCGCCGAAAGCTCGCCGGACGAGCTGCCCGCCGTCCTCCGCGAAGCCGCCGAGGCCGCCGGCCTTGATGGCGATGCGCTCGTTCTCCATGCGACGCGCGTCGCCGGCCGGTTGAACGGACGCGAGATCGTACCTTCCCTGATCGAGGATCCGCGTTATCCCGCCTCCGCCAACACCAAGTCGCCACGCCAGATCGACAGCGTCCTGGAGCTGTACGACTGCATCAACTGCGACCTTTGCATCCAGGCCTGCCCGAACGACGCGATCTTCTCCTACGAGGCCGACCCCATCGAGGTGGACGGCTTGGCGATCCGGGAGTCGCACCAGCTCGCCGTGTTCGAGGGAGCGTGCAACGAGTGCTCGAACTGCGAGATCTATTGCCCGGAATCGGGCGCCCCCTTTATCGAGCAGGAGATCCTCTTCCTGACGCGTGCCTCGTTCGATGAATCGGAGCTGGACGGCTTCTGTCGGGCGGGCGAAGTGCTGCACGCGCGCCTGGGCGGCAAGGAATACGAGTTGGTGATCGACGAGGAGGGGGGGCTCTCGGAGAAGAGCTTGGACGCCGAAGTCGACCTCGCGGGCGCGGCACGGGCGAGGACGGTGTGGACATCGATCTATCGCTCCAAGACCCCGAACCCGGTGAACCCCTCTCCCCCGTGAGGAAGCGATTCACCGGCCTCAGGGTGCCGGCAGGCGGAGACGAGACCCGGGCGGCCTCGATCCTCGTCATCGACGGACGGATCGCAGAGATCGCTGCACCGGAATCGGGGCCGGCCGAGGCGGACGAGGAGATCGTCAAGCTCGGCGGTCTGCTCGTCCTTCCGGGCGTCATCGACGGCCACGTGCATTTCGACGACCCTGGGTTCACGTACCGCGAAGACTTCGAGACCGGCACGCGTGCGGCCGCCGCCGGCGGGGTCACCTGCATCGTCGACATGCCCGGCACCTCCCTCCCCCCGGTGACCTCGGGAGACAACCTCCGGACGAAGCTGGCGGTGATCCAACCGAAGGCGCACGTCGACTTCATGCTGTGGGGCGGAGTCTCCGCCAACGCCATGGCGGAGCCGGACTGGAAGAATAACCTGAGGGAGATCGTCGAGGCGGGCGTCGCCTCTATCAAGGTCTACATGCTCTCCGGCATGGAGACCTTCCAGGATCTGTCGCGCTCTCAGCTCTCGGAGGCGCTGGCCGAGATCGCTCGACAGGGCGTTCCCGTCGGCGTGCACGCGGAAGACCGGGCGATGGTGCACGAACTCACGAGCCGCATCCAGGCGGAAGGCCGGAACGAGCCGCTGGACTACGCGGAGTCGCGCCCTGCGGCCGCGGAGATATCGGCCGTGGCGACCATGCGCGACCTATGCCGCGAGACGGGCGCACGCGTGCACATCGTCCACCTGGCCACCGGGGCCGCGCTGGACATCATCACGGCGGCCCGCGACGAGGGGCTGCCGATGTCGGCGGAGACCTGTCCGCACTTCCTGGAGTTCACCGCGGAGGACCTCCGGAAGCAGGGATCCCTGCTCAAGACCGCTCCCGTTGTGAAGGGAGAGGCCGACCGGGATCGCCTCTGGGAGGGGCTCGCGTCGGGAGAGCTGGCCTTCGTGGCGACCGACCATGCCGCTGGCCAGTGGCCGGCGGAGAAGCACACCGGCTCCATTTGGACCGACTACGGCGGGGTACCCGGAGTGGAGCTCTCTCTGCCCTACCTGTTCTCCGAGGGTGTCCGCCGAGGACGGATCACGCTCGAGCGGCTCACGGAGCTCACCGCCTCGGCGCCCGCGAGGTTCTTTGGGATCGAGAACCGCAAGGGGAGGCTCGAGCCCGGCTTCGAAGCGGACCTCGTGGCGCTCGCCGACCAGGAGACCTGGACGGTGAGGGCGGAAGACCTCCACAACCTCAACCCGTATACCCCCCTGGCCGGTTACGACCTGACCGGCCGGGTGCGGCAGGCGTTCGTGCGTGGGCAGCCCGTATACCGTCTAGAGGACGATGGTAGTGAATGGCTCGGAGATCCCGGCCTCGGGCGGCACGTGAAGCGCGAGTCGAAGCTAGCGGCATGAGCGAGCTCGACACCTGGATCCTTGGCAACGGGACGTTGGTGAGGGGCGGCTCCCCTGCCGAGGTCGTGCCCCAGGGCGCCGTAGCCTGGACGGGAGAACGGATCTCCGCCGCAGGTGACGAAGGGACGATCAGGGCGCGCTTCCCCGACGCGCACTACCTGGATGGGCGCGGCGGGATCATCCTGCCGGGCCTCGTCAACATCCATCACCACTTCTATTCGGCC
>JAUVMT010000023.1 GCA_030600085.1 Gemmatimonadales bacterium
CCTTCCGCTCTGCCGAGTACTGGGACCTCATGGCTCGCCTCGCGAGCGACGGTCACGAGTTCAAGGCGATTCTGATCTCCGTCGATGGGGACCGCATAGCCTCGGGTCGGGACTTCGATGAGACGACGGGTAAGCTCAAGACAGACCGCGAGGTTCGGCTCTTGGGTTCCGAGGAGGCGGGAGCGCTACGCGACCGGCTCGCGGGGGTCCCGTTCCAGGTGCGCTCGGTCGAGCAAAAGACCTCGAAGCGCGGTCCCTACCCCCCCTTCACGACCTCGACGCTGCAGCAAGAGGCCAACCGGAAGCTGAGTCTCGGAGCGCGGCAGACGATGCGGGCCGCTCAGGCGCTCTACGAGGCCGGGCACATCACGTACATGCGAACGGATTCCGTCCAGCTTTCAAACGAGGCCGTGGACGCGATCCGGCGGACCGTGAAGGAGCGGTACGGGGATCAGTTCCTGAGCGACAAGCCCCGCCGCCATCAGACGAAGTCGAAGACGGCCCAAGAGGCTCACGAGGCGATCCGGCCGGCCGGCACGAGCATGAGCACGGGGGAGGAGCTCGGCCTGCACGGAAGAGAGAAGCAGCTGTACGAGCTCATCTGGAAGCGATCCCTGGCCAGCCAGATGGCCGAAGCGAGACAGCGACATCTGACGGTCCTCATCGATGCGGACAGCGCAGTGTTCCGCGCCACCGGGAAGGTACTCGAGTTCGCGGGCTTCTTCCGTGCGTACGTCGAAGGCTCCGACGACCCGCGCGCGGCACTCGAAGACCAGGAGGTTCTCCTTCCGTCGCTCGACCAGGGTGACAAGCTCGACCTGCAGGAGTTGGAAGCGCTCTCCCACGAGACGCGTCCCCCCGCGCGCTACACGGAGGCGGCGCTCGTAAAAGCTCTCGAGGCGGATGGGATCGGCCGTCCGAGCACGTATGCGGCGATCATTTCCACCATCCAGGACCGTGGGTACGCGCGTCTCGAGGCGAAGCAGCTTGTACCGACCTACACCGCCTTCGCGGTCACGCGGCTCTTGGAGGAGCACTTTCCCGACCTCGTGGATTCCGGCTTCACGGCCGCGATGGAGGACTCTCTCGACGAGATCGCGGGAGGCGATATCGAGTGGCGGAGCTACCTGGAGAGGTTCTACTCGGGAGAAGAGGGCTTCGAGGCGCGCGTACAGGAGCACGAGACACAGATCGATCCCCGCCAGGCTTCCACGCTCGAGCTCTCCGACCTCGAAGCGAAGGTGCGGATCGGCCGGTACGGCCCCTTCCTGGAGCTCGAGCGCGACGGAGACCGACTGACCGCCTCGATCCCCGCCGAGATCGCGCCGGCCGATCTCTCCAACGAGGAGGCGGTCGCCCTGCTGGAGAAGAGCGCCGAGGGGCCCCAGGAGCTGGGGAAGGACCCGGGCACGGAGAAGCCCGTCTACCTTCGCACCGGCCGATTCGGACCCTACGTGCAGCTCGGCGGCGAAGAGGACGCGCCAGGCAAGGGGAAGAAGAAGGCGAAGCCCCCACGGACCTCTCTACCCAAGGGCATGGAGCCGGAGGATGTGACGCTGGAGGTGGCGCTGAAGCTGCTCTCCATGCCGTACGAGGTCGGGAAGCACCCGGAGACCGGCGAGCCGGTGAAGGTGGGAATCGGACGCTACGGACCCTACGTCGTGCACGACGGGGACTACCGGTCGCTGAAGAAGGATGACGATGTGCTGGATGTCTCCCTGGCGCGGGCGTTGGAGCTCCTGGCGGAGCCGAAGCGAGGCAGTCGGCGAGCGGCCTCGAAGCCGCTGAGGGAGTTGGGGCCTCATCCGGAAGATGGAAAGCCGGTGGCCGTGTACGATGGACGCTACGGGCCCTACGTGAAGCACGACAAGACGAACGCCTCGGTGCCGAAGGGCGAGGAGATCGATTCGCTCTCCCTGGAGGCGGCGCTGGACCTGATCGCGAAGAAGAAGGCCGGCCCCAAGCGCGCTCGGAAGAAGCGGTCGGGCTGATCGGCACCGAAGCCGGCGCGGTCATGACTGAAGCGGTCGACGACTTCCTGCGATACGCCCAGGCCGAACGCGGACTCTCGGCCCACACGGTGGCGGCCTATCGCCGCGATCTGGGAGAGTTCGTCGGCTTCCTGCAGGGCTACCTGGCCGCCGCGAAATGGAGCTGGGAGACCGTCGACCGGATGGCGATCCGGTCCTTTCTCGGCTCGCTTCAGAAGCGGGGCCTGCAGCGCACGACGATCGCCCGCAAGCTCTCCGCGACGCGGGCCTTCTTCCGCTTTCTCCACCGGACGGACCGCATCCCGCACAATCCGGCTCGTCTCGTGCGGGCGCCGAAGCGAAGCCGCAAGCTGCCCGCCTACCTGAGCCAGGTGCAGGCGGACGACCTCTTCGTGCTGCTTAGAGCACACGCCGAGCAGGACGGCGGCTTCCTCTCTGTCCGCAACAGGGCTCTCATGGAGCTACTCTACTCGGCAGGCCTTCGCCTGGCGGAGGTAGAGGCACTAGACCTCCAAGGCATCGACCTCCGGAGCCGGCAGGTGCGCGTGCTCGGGAAGGGCAGGAAGGAACGAATCGTCCCCTTTGGCGGTCCGGCGGCCACGGCGATCGAGGCCTACCTTCCCGAGCGGCGGCGCCTCGTGGAGTCCAAGCGCAGGGAAGAGGCGGAGAGATCCGGTCCAAGGCCGCGGCCAACGCTCGACGCTCCGCTTTTCGTCTCGCGTCATGGACGACGGCTCTCGCGCCGTCAGATCCAGCGCACGGTCGGAAGGTTGCTCGAGAAGGTCGCGATCGGCGAAGGGCTCTCGGTGCATGCGTTGCGCCACTCCTTCGCCACGCACCTGATGGACAACGGTGCGGACCTGGTGGCGGTGAAGGAGCTGCTCGGGCATTCGAGCCTTTCAACGACACGGATCTACACGCACACTACCACCGAGAAGCTGAGACGCGTCTACCGGCAGTCGCATCCGCGTGCCTAGCAGAGCGCCGAGATGGATCCCTTTGGGTCAGCCCTCCAATCCACGCGGACCGAAGCCAACGACCATGCGATCATGAAGACGGACATCGTATTCCGTGGGACCACCGTCGTCTGCGTCAGACGGGACGGGCAGGTGGCCATAGGCAGCGATGGCCAGGTGACGATGAACGACACCATCGTGAAGGCGCAGGCCGAGAAAGTCCGGACGATGATGGACGGGAAGATCCTGGCCGGCTTCGCGGGCAGCGTAGCGGATGCCCTCACCCTGTTCGAGAAGTTCGAGGCTAGGATGGAGCGGCATCCCGGCAACTTGGCGCGCGCGGCCGTGGAGTTGGCCAAGGAGTGGAGGAGCGACCGCTATCTTCGACGACTCGAGGCGCTCCTCGCGGTCGCCGACAGCGACCAGAGCCTGCTGATTGCTGGAAGCGGCGAGGTGATCGAGCCGGACGACGGCATCCTGGCTCTGGGCTCGGGGGGTGCGTATGCGCTCGCGGCGGCCAGAGCGCTCATGGAGCACTCATCGCTCGGAGCGGCCGAGATGGTGCGCGCCTCCCTGCAGATCGCCGGGGAGATCTGCGTGTACTCAAACACCGAGATCACCGTTCTGGAATTGGAAGAAAAGAGTTGAGGGAATAGTCATGGAAGTTCCGATCTCCGAGCTCCAGCTCGACGAAGAGGCGTCCCAGGCGGTCGTGCCCAGCCCGGACTCCGCGGGTGAGGGTGCCATAGCCACCGACGACGGTCCGGCCGCCGCAGATCCGGCGTCCCTCACACCCAGGCAGATCGTCGCCGAGCTGGATCGATACATCATTGGCCAGAATGCCGCGAAGAAGTCCGTGGCGATCGCGCTTCGAAACCGATGGCGTCGGCAGCAGGTGGCGGACGATCTGCGCGACGAGATCCTCCCGAACAACATCATCATGATCGGGCCGACCGGGGTCGGGAAGACGGAGATCGCCCGTCGCCTGGCCCGTCTGGCAGGCGCACCCTTCCTCAAGATCGAGGCCTCCAAGTTCACGGAGGTCGGGTACGTCGGCCGTGACGTCGAGTCGATGGTTCGTGATCTCGTGGAGATCTCGATCAACATGGTGAGGGGCGAGCGCGAAGACGATAATCGCGAGACGGCCGCGCGGCGGGTCGAGGAGCGGCTCCTGGACTTGCTTCTTCCACCCGCCGCGGACGCCCGCGTCGATCAGCCAGCCGCCGAAGACAGCAGCCAGAGGAAATTCCTGGTCGGACGCGGCGGGGTTGCGGAAGAAGAGGCCGATGACGAACTGGCGGCACGTCGGCGCCGCACGCGCGACAAGCTGCTTGGCTTACTGCAGGACGGGAAGCTGGAGGAGCGGGAGGTGGAGGTGGAGGTCACCGACACCGCGATGCCGGTGCTGGATCTCCAGGCGCCGGGGATGGACGGCCTCGACTGGAACATCGGCGAATTGCTCCAGGACATGATGCCGAAGAAGACCCGGCGTCGCCGAATGAGCGTTACCGAAGCGCGACGAGTCCTTTTCTCCGAGGAGCTGGACAAGCTCATCGATATGGAGGAGGTGATCGACGACGCGCTCGACCGTGTCGAAAACATGGGCATCATCTTCCTCGATGAGCTCGACAAGATAGCCGGAGAGCGGGGCGGCGTAGGGCCGGATGTCTCTCGCGAAGGCGTGCAGCGGGACCTGCTTCCCCTCGTCGAGGGGTCCACCGTGCAGACGCGCTACGGCATGGTGGCCACCGATCACGTGCTCTTCATCGCGGCGGGGGCCTTCCACGTCTCCAAACCCTCGGATCTCATCCCCGAGATGCAGGGTCGGTTCCCGATCCGGGTCGAGCTGAGAAGCCTCACCGAAGAGGACTTCGCCCGAATCCTGACGGAGCCCCGAAACGCGCTGCTCACCCAGTACAGCGCGCTGGTCGCTACGGAGGACCTGCAGCTCGAGTTCACGGAAGAGGCGATCCGCGAGATCGCGCGCATCGCCTCGGAGGTGAACCAGCGCACCGAGAACATCGGCGCTCGGCGCCTCCAGACCGTGCTGACGACGCTCCTGGAGGACGTGATGTTCGACCTTCCGGATTCCGGCGCCGGCGGGGCGCTCACGATTGACGGCGAATTCGTTCGGGAGAGACTGGCCGAGATCGCCGAAGACGAGGACCTCCGCCGCTACATCCTCTAGCTCGCCGCCGCTCGAACCGCCGTCAACCGGCTTCTCCGGGGCTTCGGATTTCCCTCAGCCCACCACGTCGGTGGGTGAGTCCAGCAAGATGTAGCTCCCGATCACGATCAGAAGCACCGGGATCAGGTAGGCACCCCCTCGGCGCAGGACGCGAGCGACTTTCTCGCGTGTCGATAGGAACCGAGCGAGGGCGAGCCAGCCGAAGGAGCAGGCGGCGAATGTCGCGAGGATCGGAACAGCGAGAGGCGTCACCGAGTCCGAGAGCAGCGCTACGAAGGTCGCGAGGCTGTCCCCGCTCGCCGCGACCGTGACGAGAGCCACCGGCCAGGCACCCTCGCCTCGGCGAGTCTGATCCCGTCGCGATGGCTGCCGGAGCTGGAGAAGGTGCCACAGACCGAGTCCGATCGGGATCAGCCCTAGATAGCCGAGGGATGGGGTGGGGAGCCGGTGCGTCGCCATCGAGAGTCCGGTCGCCGTCGTCGCAACGAGGAACATGCCGGTCAGATAGCCGGAGGCCACCTCCTTCCGCTCATAGGAGGCCCCCAGCAAGCCGACGAGAATCAGCAGATTGTCGAAGCTCGTCGCGACGAAAGTGACCGCCGCGAGGGCGATGATGGTGATCAGCTCCAACGGCTTTCCCGGAAGGAAGGTTAACGGACGAGGCAGCCACGGCTGCCGGACGAACTCGGCAGATCGGGATGAGTATCGACCCACTCGCGCCTGCACAACACGCTTCTCTTGACGGGCCTGCCAGTTTTGCATACCAGACGCTCCGGGGGGTCGAAGGGACGGTGCGGTCGCCCGTCATGCGGGAATCCACGAAACAAAGAGCCTATGAGGGCGAGGAGAGAGCCGGCGTGACGGGAGGTCGTGAGGCACATTTTTTGTCGATCGCCGAATGGTCGCGGGTTTCGTTGGACCGGCTCCTGGATCTGGCGGACGCGGTCAAAGCCGGTCGGGTCGGGACCGACGACCCGCTGGACGGCCGGACGCTAGGGATGGTGTTCGCCAAGAGCTCGACTCGGACGCGCGTCTCGTTCGAAGTGGGCATGTACCAGCTCGGAGGACACGCCCTCTTCCTGTCTTCTGCGGACATCCAGCTGGGGCGAGGCGAGACGATCTCTGACACGGCCCGCGTCCTCTCCAGATACCTGGATGCCGTGATGATCCGCACCTTCGCCCAGAGCGACGTCGTCGAGTTCGCCGAGACCGGCTCGCTGCCCGTCATCAACGGACTCACCGACCGCTATCACCCTTGTCAGGTCATGTCGGACTTGATGACGGTTCGTGAGGAGTTCGGGACGCTCGAGAATCTGATCGTCGCGTGGATCGGCGACGGCAACAACATGGCCAACTCCTGGCTCAACGCCGCGGCACGCTTCGGCTTCGAGCTTCGCCTGGCGTCGCCCGAGGGATACGACCCGAACGCGGACGACCTCGAGCGAGCGTCGGAGGCCACCAGCGTCGCGTTGCTGCGCGAGCCTCTGGAAGCGGCACGCGGCGCCCACGTCGTGACGACGGATGTGTGGGCGTCCATGGGACAGGAAGAGGAGGCGGAGCGCCGTCGCAGGGCGTTCCGGGGTTACCGCGTCGATTCGGATCTCATGGCCGTCTCGGACGACGCGGTTTTCCTCCATTGTCTTCCGGCCCACCGGGGCGAGGAGGTCACGGACGAGGTGATGGACGGCCCGCGGTCGCGCGTCTGGGACGAGGCCGAGAACCGCCTGCACCTCCAGAAGGCCCTGCTGCTGGCGCTCATGGCGGACTGAGCGACACCGGAGGAACGCGGAACAGAAGAAGGAACGACAGCATGGCCGAGAGATCGGATCTGAAGACGACGCCGCTCCACGAGGAGCACGTGCGTCTGAACGCGAAGCTCGTTCCGTTCGGTGGCTTCGCGATGCCCGTGCAGTACCGCTCCGGCATTCGGGCGGAGCACCAGGCGGTCCGAGGCGGAGTGGGGATCTTCGACGTGTCCCACATGGGCGAGTTTCTGGTCACCGGCCCTCAGGCCGTCGACCTGGTGTCGTACGTCACGACGAACGATCCCGCACAGCTGATGGTCGGGCAGGCACAGTACAGCGCGATGTGCTTGGAGAGCGGGGGAGTCGTGGATGATCTCATCGTCTACCGAATGGGAGATGACACCTTCCGGCTCGTCGTGAACGCCGCCAACATCGCGAAGGATTGGCGGCACGTCTCCGCGTACCTGGACCGGTTCGACGCGGATCTGCGCGACGAGAGCGACGGGATCGCGCTGATCGCGATCCAGGGTCCTGCCGCGCAGGCGGTCCTGGCCCGCTTGACCGAATCGGACCTGGACGCGATTGGCTTCTACTGGTTCGCGGAAGGAGAGGTTCTGGGTGCGCCGGCCGTGATCAGCCGCACGGGCTATACGGGTGAAGACGGCTTCGAGCTCTACCTCGATGCCGGCGACGCGACGCGGGTTTGGCGGTCGCTCCTGGACGGGGAGACGGAGGTCACACCGGCCGGTCTCGGGGCCCGCGACACCCTCCGCCTCGAGGTCGGCTACGCGTTGTACGGAAACGATATCGACGAGGAGACGACGCCGCTCGAGGCCCGGCTGGGCTGGCTGGTGAAGATGGAGAAGGGAGAGTTCGTCGGCCGAGCCGCCCTCGAGGTGCAGAAGGCGGAGGGCGTGTCGCGACGACTGACCGGCCTCCGGCTCACCGAGCGAGGCTTTCCGCGGCCGGGGTACGAAGTGGTCTACGACGGTCGCTCGGCCGGACCCGTTCGGAGCGGCACGGTGGGTCCGTCGCTCGGGTACGGGATCGCCACTGCCTACCTGCCCCGGGCAGCCGAACCGGGAGAGCCTGCCACGGTCCTGATCCGTGAGAAGGAGGTCGGCGCCGAGGTGACGCGGACGCCCTTCTACACCGAAGGATCGCTGCGGAGATGAGGGGCGCCGCAGGGATCGCGGCCCGCCGATGAGCTCCTCGCCGAGCCGGGAGGGTGCGACGGTACGAGTCGCCATACTCACGATCTCGGACGGCGTGAGCGCAGGCTGGCGGGAGGACACTTCCGGCGATCGAATCGATGCCTGGGCACGCGAGCGTGGATACGGGTTGGCCGACCGGCGGGTCGTCCCGGATGAAGCGCCGGTGATCGAAGCGACGCTGCGGGAGTGGTCGGACCAGGGCGTTGCCGACATCGTCGTCACCACGGGAGGCACCGGGATCGCCAGCAGAGACGTGACCCCCGAAGCGACGGCGGCCGTACTGCAGAGGCCGGTCCCCGGAATCGCCGAGTGGATTCGAGCCGCGGGTCTGGAGAAGACCCCATACGCCGCGCTCAGCCGGGGCCTGGCGGGCATTCGAGTGCGCACCCTCATCGTCAATCTTCCCGGAAGTCCATCGGGCGTTGCGGATGGTCTGTCGGTCCTCTCGGACGTCGTCGACCATGCCGCGGAGCTCCTCCGAGGCGAAGCCTGTCACGGTCCGGAGGCCGGAGGGGAGTAGATGGCGCTCGTCTTCATCGACACGGCGAAGCTGGAAGCCGCGGTACCGATCCGTGAAGCGGTACTCGCCGACGGGCACGACGTGCTCATGGTCGAGCAGTCGGCCGAGATCGAGGGCCGATCCGAAGCGGCGGATGTCGCGCTGATCCTGACCCGCGATCCGGACAGTCCCGGGGCGGAGAAGATGCGGATGCTGATGGATGCCCGCATCCCGCGCCCGCCGATCCTCGCCCTCGAATCCTCGGAGACGGATGGCTGCGCGCGGCTCCGGGAGACGCTGAGCGTCGATGCTTGTCTCCCCGAGCTTCCATCGGCCGAAGAGGTGCAGGTCGTCCTGACGCAGGAGCTGGAGCGGTTCGCGCTCCAGCTGGAGACCGGAATCGTTGGCCGCACGGATGGGATTCGCGCGGTGCTGGAGAAGGTGAACCTGATCGCTCCCGTCGGCTCCACCGTCCTTCTCACCGGGGAGAGCGGGACCGGGAAGGAGCTCGTGGCGCGTGCGCTCCACGGGCTGTCGCCTCGCCGAGCAAAGCCGTTCATCGCGGTCAACTGCGCCGCGCTTCCCGAGTCGTTGCTCGAGTCCGAGCTATTCGGTCACGAGAAGGGGGCCTTCACCGGCGCGACTTCGTTGCGGCGCGGCATGTTCGAGCTCGCTGACACCGGAAGCCTCTTGCTGGACGAAATCGCCGAGATACCTTCCGCCACGCAGACGCGTCTCTTACGGGTCCTCGAGTCTCGCCGGTTCATGCGAGTGGGTGGAAGCTCGGAGATCGAGGTGAATGTGAGGGTGATCGCGGCCACGAACCGCAATCTTCACGAAGCCGTGCAGATGGGCCAGTTCCGTCGCGACCTCTTCTACCGGCTGAACGTCCTCGAAGTCGAACTTCCCCCGCTGCGGACGCGCCGCGCCGACATCCCCATCCTCACTCAGCGCTTCATTCGCGAGCTGAGCCTGCAGCACGACCGAGAGTTCAAGGGGCTGGCCCCTGAAGCGATGAGCATTCTCATGCGCTACGACTGGCCCGGGAACATCCGCGAGCTTCGAAATCTCATCGAGTCGATGGTGGTCCTGGCTCCCGGATCGGTGATTCGGGCCGAGGACATCCCGGACGAAATCCGGACCGGGAGCGGCGGAGCCCTGCTGGTCGCACAGCCTTCGGGCGTGCCCGTGCTATCGGCAGCCGGAGAGGTGTCCATCCCGCAGATGGAGTTCGTCTTTCGCACCCTCGTCGAGCTGAAGATGGATGTGGATGACCTGAGGCGTGAGTTCGACCGATATCGGGCCGAGCACCCGGAACTCCTCGAGGAGGGCGCCGAACTGCGAGGCACGGGCATCGAGGTGCCGCTGCACGGAGAGCTGGATCTTCAGGACCTGGTCGTGCGGCAGGGCGGGTTCACCGTCCCTTTGGCGGAGGGCGAGGTCATCCCGGAGGAGCCGCCCGGCATCCAGTTCTACCCCGGGATGAGCATGTCCGAGCTGGAGCGCGAAGCGATCGTCGCGACTCTGAGGAGCGTCGGCGGCAACCGGCGGAAGGCCGCCGAGAAGCTGCAGATTGGGGAGCGCACGCTGTATCGAAAGCTCAAGGAGTACGAGATCGATCTGTAAGGTCGCGCGGCGCGCCTGGGTGGGGCCGGCGTTCTCCTACGCGCGCTGGCGGATGCCCGATCTTCGGAGCCTCCTCGGGCTACGCCCTGTGGGGTCTCCTCATGGCATCCGATGCGCGCTGCGGAGAATCGCCGGTCCCTGGGGGCGCGCCTGTCGGCTTACAGAGATTTGGCGGTGGGCTGAGCGGTGGGGCGGGCGGGGATGAGGGGGCGGTGGGTGCCGCGAGGATCCGCGGAGCTGGTCGAGCTGTTCGGCGAGATCGACGTGTACCTGTTCGACCAGCTGCTGCGTGGGCGGATCACTCCCGACATGCGTGTGCTCGACGCCGGGTGCGGGGGCGGCCGGAACCTCATCTACCTGCTGCGCGCCGGCTGCGACGTGTACGGCGTCGATCGAGACGGTGAGCGCGTCTGCGAGGTACGTGCTCTCGCCGGCCGCCTCGCGCCGGATCTCCCCTCCGAGAACTTCCGCGCCGAGTCCGTTGAGTCGATGACCTTTTCGGACGGTTTCTTCGACGCCGTCATGGCGAACGCCCTACTTCACTTCGCCCATGATGAAGATCACCTGATCTCGATGGTGGAGGAGGCGTGGCGCGTGCTGGCTCCCGGAGGGCTCTTCTTCGCGCGGCTGGCGACGACGATAGGCATCGAGGATCGCGTTCAGCCGTTGAGCAGGGGGAGGTTCGCTCTGCCGGACGGGAGCGAGCGACTCCTGGTGGACGAGGCCTTCCTACTGGAGACGACTGAGCGCCTGGGTGGCACGCTGCTCGATCCGATCAAGACGACGAACGTCCAGAACCTGCGCTGCATGACGACCTGGTGCGTCCAGAAGACCGGCTAGCCGAAAAGGCGCCCCGAGAGGAATAACGGCGGGGCCTCCTGCGCGCCGGGACGTCTAGCCGGAAGCCTCCGCGTCTAGCAGGTGTTCCAGGCTGTCGAGCAGCTCCTGGGCGCCTTCCTTCGTGCGTGCCGAGGTGGCGAGCACCTGGTCTTCCGGCAGGTCAAGCTGCTCGCGAAGCTGCACGACCGCGCGCGCACGCCCCGCCCGGTTCAGCTTGTCGATCTTGGTGAGCACGAACAACACGGGCACCCCGACGTCGCCCAGGAACTCGATCAGCCGACGATCCGTCTTCGTCGCTCCGTGGCGACTGTCGATCAGGACGACCAGCCCCACAAGGCGCGGGTTCTTGTTCAGGTAGGCCTCCGTGAGCGGAGCCCACTTCCGCTGTACCTCCTTCGCGACCTTGGCGTACCCGTAGCCCGGGAGGTCCACGAGGAGCCACCGGTCGTCGATCCGGAAGAAGTTGATCTCTCGCGTGCGGCCGGGATCCTTGGACACCCGCGCGAGCTTCTTCCTGCCGAGCAGCGCGTTGATCAGGCTGGACTTTCCGACGTTGGACCGGCCGGCGACCGCGATCTCCGGCAGAGTGTCAGGAGGGGGTTGGCCCGGCTTCGCTATCGCGCCGACGAACTCGGCGTTTCCGACCGGCAAGAGAGCAGCAGCTAGGGTCGAGGTCCGGCCGGCTCGCGGCCGGTCAGGCCTCTTTGCGCTCGGACTCGGGCTCCAGGATGAGGAGCGGGGCCTGCCCCTCATCGATCGTCTCGCGGGTGATGATCACCTCGCGGACGTCCTGCCGGGACGGAAGCTCGAACATCACCTCGAGCATCACATCCTCGAGGACGGCCCGAAGCCCACGGGCACCCGTGCCGCGGTCGGCCGTGCGGGCGGCGACCGCACGGAGCGCTTCCGGGTCGAAGGTGAGGCCGACGCCCTCGAGCTCGAACATCTTCGCGTACTGCTTTATGAGCGCGTTCTTGGGCTTCTGGAGGATGTCCACGAGGGCGTCCTCATCCAGCTCGTGCAGCGCGACAACCACGGGAATGCGTCCAACGAGCTCGGGGATGAGCCCGTACCGCAACAGGTCCTCGGGCTCGCAATGCTCGAATGGGTTGTCGCTGATGCGCGCGTCCTCCTCCACGTCGCTGAAACCGATCAGCCGCTTGCCGAGCCGGCTTTCGATGATGTCCTCCAGGCCGTCGAACGCTCCGCCGCAGATGAAGAGGATGTTCCTGGTGTCAATCTGGATGTACTCCTGCTGCGGATGCTTCCGGCCACCCTGAGGCGGAACGGAGGCCACGGTGCCCTCGAGGATTTTCAGGAGAGCCTGCTGCACGCCCTCGCCCGAGACGTCTCGCGTGATGGAGGGGTTGTCGCTCTTTCGAGCGATCTTGTCGATCTCGTCGATGTAGATGATGCCCCGCTCGCACTCCGCAACGTTGTAGTCGCCGGCCTGGAGCAGGCGCACCAGGATATTCTCGACGTCCTCGCCGACGTATCCTGCCTCGGTGAGGGTCGTGGCGTCGGCGATCGTGAACGGAACCTGGAGCATGCGGGCGAGCGTCTGCGCCAACAGGGTCTTTCCGACGCCCGTCGGACCGAGGAGAAGGATGTTGGATTTCTCGATCTCGACCTCGTCGACGAGACCCTGGTTGTTGATGCGCTTGTAGTGGTTGTAGACGGCGACGGACAGGCTTTTCTTCGCCTCTTCCTGCCCGATGACGTACTCGTCGAGGATGTCCTTGATCTCGATTGGCGGCGGGATGTCGGTGAAACGACCGGCGGCCTCGCGCTCCTCCTCTTCCGCCAGGATCTCGTTGCAGAGCGCTATGCACTCGTTGCAGATGTAGACGTTTGGTCCGGAGATGAACTTCTTTACGCTCTCCTTGGACTTCCCGCAGAACGAGCAGCGTAGGTTCTTCTCGCCCGCCATGCTCTCGCCTCTCTGCCTTCTTCCGTCCTGCCTAGGCCTCTACCTCGATCTTCTCGATCTTGGCACGCTTGCCGTTCTCAGCCAACGCGTCGTTGCGCTCGATCACCTGATCGAGGAGCCCATACTCGACCGCTTCCTGGGGTGACATGAAGCGATCTCGATCGACGTCCTCCGCAATCTGCTCGAGCGTCTGCCCCGTATGGAAGGCGAGAATCGAGTTGAGGCGTTCCCGCGCGTGGAGGATCTCCTTCGCCTGAATCTCGATATCGGCCGCCGTTCCCTGTGCGCCGCTCGAGGGCTGATGGATCATGATTCGCGAGTTGGGAAGCGCCGAGCGCTTGCCCTTGGCGCCCGAGGACAGAAGCACCGCCCCCATCGACGCGGCCATCCCCATGCAAATAGTGGACACCGGGGCGCTGAGGAACTGGATCGTGTCGTAGATCGCCAGGCCCGCGTAGACGCTTCCGCCCGGACAGTTGATGTAGATGTTGATGTCCTTCTCCGAGTTATCCGCTTGAAGGAACAAGAGCTGAGCGATGATGATGTTCGCGACGTCATCGGTGACCGGCGTGCCGAGAAAGACGATCCGGTCCATGAGGAGGCGCGAGAAAATGTCGTACGTGCGCTCACCGCGACTGGATCGCTCGATCACATACGGCGCGTAAAGTGGCATGGCTTATCCTGTTACGCTTCAGTTTCCTTGTCTGACGATGTGGGCCTTTCCGTCCTCAGCGCAAGCGGCGCGCCGCGGCGCGCTCCAGCGCTGTGCCTAGACGTTCGGCCCGCGCCCAAGGTGCTACCCGCTCCGCCTCGCGAGTTTCCAAGCGGGGAGAGTCGCGGTCACTCGACCGTGGAAAGCCCCTCCAGGTGCTCGAAAGCGCCGTCGATGACGACCCGCCGGCGCACCGACTCCAGCCCGCCCTGCCTGAGCCATTGGCGTCGGAGCTCCTTGGCATCCACCCCACGTCGCTCCGCGTTCGTAGCGATATGCGCGTCGACTTGCGCATCGCTCACCTCGATGCCGAGGTCCTGGATCAGACGCTCGAGCACGAGCTCGCGCTTCAACTGCTGCTGAGCGATCGGGCGCACCGATCGACGGGCTTCGGCCGCTTCGGCTTCCGGGGTTCCGGCGGCGGCGCGGTCCGACCCGAGGATTCGGTCGAGGTATCCCTCTACGAGAGAGTCCGGCACCTCGAACGGGTTGGCCTCGACGATGGAGTCCAGGATCTCGTCGCGAACGCGTTGCTCGGACTCCTCCTGCTGATGCTTGAGCAGATCCTCTCGGATCTGTAGCCTGAGGTCTTCGAGCGTCTCGAACTCGCCAACCTGCGAGGCGAAGTCGTCGTCCAGCGGGGCCAGGCGGCGGCGCTTCGACTCGACCAGATCGATCTCCAGCCGCCGTGTCTGCCCCGCCATGGCGGTGTCGCCGAAGTCATCCGGGAAGCGAACGGAGAACGTGCCGCTCTCACTCGGCGAGAGGGTCCTGACGGCTTTCTCCACGTCCTCGATCGCGTATCCGCCGCCGAGCGGAAACCGATACAGCTCTCCACCGTCCGCCTCGTCCGGCCCGGTGTCTTCAGCCGCCGCGCCGGCCCCGGCGCTCGGCACGCCGCTCCCTTCGGGGCTCCCCGCACTCGCGGCATCGTCCAGGTTCGTGATTCGCACGGCGACGAGATCGCCCTCCTCCGGTGGCGTCTCGGAGGGCTCCCACACGCCACGCTCTTCCCTAAGTCGCTGGAGCACTCCGTCGACCTCGTCGTCGGCGACCGAAACCTCGGGTCGCGAGATCTTGAATCCCCCCGTTCGTTTCAGATTGAGGATGGGCATGATCTCGACATCAACCTGGAAGGTCAGGTTCTCGCCCTGAGAGTAGTTGACCTGCCCGAACTCCGGGGCTCCGATGGGATCCAGGCTCTGCCGCCGGACCGCCTCGCGGTACGCGTCCTCGACCAGGCTCTGGACGGTTCGCTGATCCACGAGCTCGCCGTACCTCTGCTCCACGATGTGGGTGGGGACCTTGCCGGCCCGGAAGCCCTTGAGGCGGAGCTTCTTCGAGAGCTTCTTCCGCTCCCTAGCCCGGGCCTGCAGAACGCGCTTCGCGTCCACCGTGATCGTGAGACGCCTCTTCCAGGCCTCGAGCTCCTCGACGGCGACGTCGATCGGATCCGATCCCTTGGTATCTGTCTGATTCATAGGCTTCCTCAGGATGCGAAAGGGGGGACTCGAACCCCCACGGCCCTAAGGCCACCAGCTCCTAAAGCTGGCGCGTCTGCCGGTTCCGCCACTTTCGCGGGCTCCCAAGTCTAGCTTCGGGCCGGTCGATCTGGTAGGTGCGGAGTGCTACCCGGCGCACCTGGCAGCCAGCCAGCGAGGCCGGACGTCGTCTCATCTTCGCTGCGCACTTCCGCGAGCTCACTCTTCTCGCCGGCGCGGGCTTTATGTATCATCGGACTCCTACGCTCCTACGAGAAACGTCTCCCAGCCACAGGAGGTCCCCGTGAGACGCGTCAACCTTGCCGCACTCGGTTTCCTATTGCTGTTCACGGCTCCCGCGTTCGCCCAGGACGCGACCGTGGTCGATTCCGACCACTACAAGATCGAGTTCGAGAACGATCAGGTGCGGGTGCTTCGGATCACCTACGGTCCCGGCGAGAAGTCCGTCATGCATTGGCATCC
>JAUVMT010000070.1 GCA_030600085.1 Gemmatimonadales bacterium
GGCTCGGGGCGGCAGCGTCGGTCCGGTGATCGCCCTTGGACCGGTCAACGTCGCGGCCTACCTGGACCGACCTCAGATCGTGACCCGGGCTCCGGGCGCCGAGGTGAAGCTCTCCGAGTTCGACCGCTGGGCCGAGCCGCTCCAGGACAACGTCGCGGCCGTGCTCGCCGACAACCTGGCCCGGCTGGTGCCGACCGAGCGGGTTTCAGCCTACCCGGCCCGTCTCCTGCTGGACTTCGACATCCGGGTGACCGTGGATGTCCTCCGCTTCGACGGCGTGCCGGGCGGCGACGTCGTGCTCGACGCACGCTGGAGCCTTCTCTCCGGAGCGGGAGAAGCGGAGGCGCACATGCAGCGATCACAGTTCGTTCAGCCGACGGGCGGCCCGGGATATGCCGATCTCGTGGAGGCGATGAGCCGGACGCTGGATGCCCTCAGCCGTGAGCTCGCCCTGGAGGTCCGGCGCGCGAGCGGGAGTAACTGACAGCTCCCGCTTTGAACGGGCAGTGGCGACAGGAGCTGGCTGCTAATCCGCTCCAGAGCGCCGCTCCTTCGTGCGCCGGATCAGGCGCACGGCGCCGAGGAAAAGGAGCGAGCCCACCAGGGCGGCAATCAGATCTTCGAGGCTGATGCTCACCTCCGCGAGGCCCAGGTCGATCCTGAACAGGTTGAACAACAGGCCCCCGATCAGCGCTCCGCTCAAACCGACGCCGAGGTTGCCGAGACGGCCGAATCCCTCGCGCTGCCGCTTCACCAACATGCCGGTGACGGAGCCCGCGAGCGCGCCTACCACGAGCCAGACGATCAACTCTCCGATGGTTGGAGCCATCTTGCCTCCCTTCGTTCTATCTTTGCCGTCATGGGGGGAGCCGTGGGATTCGTAGGGCCGCGCCCGCGGCGTCCCGGCTCGTGGCGCGAGCCGACCGACAACACTGGCCGTTATCGCAGCTCGGCGACAGTCCGGCCGAGCGCGGCCGTGCTACCTCGTGGGCTCTCGGTCGCCGTCTCGATTACGGCCTCGCTCGCCCTGGCCGCCGCGAGCGGTTCCCTGCCGGGCCAGCATCTTCTCGCCCAGGACACGATCTCTGAAGCCCCTTCCGAGTCCAGCGATGCTCCGGCTGCGATCGTCGACACCATCATCATCGACAACCGAGACATCTTCGACGAGGCTCAGGCCAAGAGCAACTTCCTCTTCCGGCTGGCCAACGCCCTTCACATCAACACCCGCCCCTATGTGATCCGCCGCGAAGTCCTGTTCAAGCAGGGCGAGCCGCTCGACTCGCTGCGCCTCGCCGAGACCGCACGGAACCTCCGCGCCCGCCGGCTGTTTACGCAGGTGACGATCGACACGGTGAGGCAGGACGACCGCCTCGCCGCCGTCATCCGAACGCGCGACGGCTGGACGACCACGCCGCGGATCAGCCTCTCCTTCGCGTCCGACGGTACGACCACGGCCGTTCTCGGCGTGACCGACCGCAACCTCCTGGGCACGGGGAATTACGGGCGCGCATGGTGGGTGAAGGGCGTGGACCGATCCGGCTTCGTCCTCCAGACCGCGCTGAGAAGGTTGGGCGGCTCGCCGATGACGCTGGGCGGAGGCGTTTTCCTGCTCTCCGACGGGACCGCCGGCAACTGGGCCACGGGCGTCCCGTACCGCGCCTATCCCGACCGGAACGCGCTCATGTATGATGGGGAGGCCGCCGACCGACGCATCCTCCAATTCCGAGCGACAAACATCGCGCTGGACACGACGGCGTACCAGCGTCGCGCGTTCACCAACCGCCTCAACGGCGGCATCGCGCCCATCTCGAACCCCAAGGAGTACCTGCGCGTCGGCGGCACGGCCGAGGTCCGGAACGAGATCTACATCCTCCGGCAGGACACGGCGCTCGCGATCCCCGATACGATCACGGCCACCATTGGCGGCTACGTGGGCTACAGCCGGGCGGACTTCAACCTCGTTCGCTACGTCAACGGCTTCGGTCAGGAAGATGTCAATCTGAGCCGAAGCCTGCACCTCTCCGTCAAGGTCACGCCGGAGGCGTTTGGCTGGGAGAGCTTCGGCGTCGGGCCCCGTCTCGACCTTTCGGCCGGCACGCGGCTCGGCGCCGGCTACGCCCGCGGCTGGGTGGTGGCCAACGCCCTGTTCAACTCCGCGGGGTTGGACTCGGGACGCGTGGTGTTCGGCGCGACCGTGGCCGCCCGCCCCGGCCCGGAATCCAGGCACGTCACGGTCCTCAGCGTGCGCGGCGGCATGCAGGACAACCCGCCACCTGGCGGGGAGTTCGACCTCGGCTTCAACGTTCTGCCGCGGGGATTTCCCCCTCACGCCTTCGTCGGCACTCGATCCCTCTCCGGCACCCTGGAACACCGGTGGTACGCCTGGGATGGGATACTCAGGGTGATCAACGTCGGCCTGGCGGCCTTCCTCGACTACGGCGGCGCCTGGTATTCGGGGCAGCCGTCGCGATACGGCGGCAACATCGGGATGGGGCTGAGGATCGGCAGCGGCCTCAGTGCCGGGATAGGCCGCACCGCCCGGATCGACGTCGCCTACCTGTTCGGGGATGGCGTGACCGGCAGAACCGGAAGCCGCTGGTCCTTCAGCCTCGGGCCCAGCTTCGTCTTCTGACGGGCTTGCGACGAGCCATCGGGTGGCACGCCTCTCGGAGATGTCGCGCATCTCGGTAACGGCGTGACCGCTGCGCTCTGTGGCGGCGGGATCCCCACCGTGCTATAGTCGCGCGCCAAGCTCCAAACCGAACGACCGAGAACGATCGAGGAACAACCTGATTACTACGAAGGAGATCTACGCGCGATGAAGAAGCTTCTTTTCATGCTGATGCTGGTGTGCTCCGCCAGCGCCGCCCAGGCTCAGGTCGAGTCGGCGGTGGAGATCATGCGCTCGGACGTGCGCACCCAGAAGATCCAGATCCTCACGCAGGCGATGGAGTTCACCTCCGAGGAGGCGGCTGCGTTTTGGCCTCTCTACCGCGAGTACGACAACGCCATGTCCAACGTGTGGGACAAGAGGGTCGCCAACATCAAGGAATACGCGGCCAACTACGAGACGATGACGGATCCGGCGGCCCGGAAGATCATCGAGCAGGCCTTCGCCATCGACGAGGCGCAGTTGGCGGTCGAGAGGGAGTACTTCGAGAAGATCGCCGAGATCCTGCCCGTCACGAAGGCGGCCCGCTTCATTCAGGTCGAGAACCAGCTGAACCGGATGATCGAGACGCAGATCGGTGCACAGCTTCCGCTGGTGCCCGACGAGGCGAAGATGGATGAGGGGGGCTGCGGCCCGTAGCAGTCCGGCTGGCTAACGCCCCAAAAGGCACGGCGGCGAAGAGCGACGGCCTCAGATGGAGACAGCCAGCGAAGGCTGGCCAGGATCTAGAAGGCGAAACCGTACCCCACGTAGACCGAGATCTGCTCCTCGCTCGCGGCGACGGTGACGCTCACGGTCTGACCGCGGCCGAGGAAACCGGTCCAGATCCCCCCGCCGTACCCGATATGGAACCCGCCGGTGGACTCGCCCTCGAACCAGACGCGGCCGACGTCCAAGAGACCGAGCACGCCGAAGGGCCCCGGCAGAAACTTCTTGATCTCGACCACCTTCACCCTGAGGTCCATCCCGCCATACAGCGAGACGTCCCCCGCGAAGCGCTGGCTGGCCCACCCTCGGAGACTCTCGACGCCCCCGATGTAGGCAGCCTGGAAGTATGGAAACGGGCCCCACACGACCCGGCTGCCGACCCGGAAGGCGAGGGTCGGGCGGAGCGGAATCTCGGGTGTCCAGTAGTAGGATCCGAACATGTCGAGCGGAAGATAGGCGTCCACCGCATCCAGCCAGGCGGGTTGAACCGTCCCCCGCACGTGGATGCGCACCCCCTTGGTGGGATTCGCGACGATGTCCCGCGTGTCCAGGTCGAAGTCCAGGAAGAAGCCGACCTGAGCGAAATCCTCGACGCCGTAGAGGTCGGGAAACAAGGAGATGAACCTCCCCTCGTTCTCGCCGGTGAGGGAAAGGCTTAGCTCGGCGCCGAAGGCCGCGTCGATCTTCTCGCTCGGCGTCGGGAAGCGCGCTCCGGCCACCTCGCCGAAGTACAGCGTGCGGTCGACGTCGAAGAACCTCGAGTCCGCTTCGGGCGGGTTGAGGGTGGCGTTGCCGAACCCGTAGAAGTGGGTTTGAGTGAGCTGGGAGATGCCCGCACGGGAACGTATCCTCGTACGTGAGTTCTCAAACCGCGTATCGTAGTCCGCCTCGAACCCGATCAGGCCGTCCGTCGAGATGCCGCCCAGCAAGCGAAGGCGCGTCGAGTAGGGACCCTTGCGAAACGCGTACGTAAACCGCTCGGCCCCGAGACCGACGAAGAGCCCGAAATCGGACGAGATCAGGATACGGCCCGCGGGAAACCAGCGACTTCCCCACTGCCGGGGCGGGATCGGCTCCTCGGCCGAGTAGGCCCACTCCTCGTACGGCCTCGTGTCGACCTTCCTGCGGCGTCCCGGCTCGCCCGTCACCCGGCTCCCTCCGACCTGGTCGTAGAGGCGGACCTTTCTGGCCGGGACGATGAAGCGGAATTCGTCGTCGCCGTCTCCGCCGACGATTCGCACGCGCACCCCGAAACCCGGATCGCCGCGAAGCAGAACCACGTCGTCTCCGCCGTACAGTCGCACCCGGATCTCCCGCGTCTCGTCGGGAAGGAAGCGACGCTGGAAATAGGCCGCGGAGCCCTCTCGGCGCTCGGCCAGGATGATCTCCACCGAGCCGTCTTCAAGTCCGGTGACCCAGACAGTCTCGGCGACGTCGGTGCCATGCACCTCGGCCTCGCCGGCCAGGATCTCGTAGAACTCGCTGGCCGCGCTATGAAGGGCGTCCCGGCGCTGCTTGAGATCGTCGACCAGGCGGGCTCCGCCGATCGCGTACATCTCGGCCGGTTGGCTCTGCACGGCGCCCTCGATCAGCTCGTCCGTGAGCATCGCCGTCACGCTCGTGGCCACCGAGTCCCAGGCAGGGCGCTCCAGATCGGCTAGGAACTGCCGGTCCAGCTCCTGACCCGAGTAGGTGAGTCCCACGATGCTCGGGTACCGCTCCTTGAAGCCGACGAGCGCGGGCCTGACGAAGTGCATGACCGAGGGCAAGAGGCCATCCATTCGCAGGAACGCCTGGTCCCGCTGCTCCGCGATCGGCAACCACTTCGCGGTCGTGTCCTCCCGAATCCACAGCCACTGCGTCCGCTCACGGTCCCAGTCGCCGACGAAGAGGTCGATCAGCCTCGCAGCGAGCAGAGCGCGGGAGTCGACACGGTCTGCCGGGCTTCTTCGAACCCGCGGGAACAGCTCATCGCTGTCGATGACGCCTTCACCGGTGACCGGCTCGATCGTACCGAACATCTCTGCAAACTGCTCGCGGTACTCCCCGAGGACGGGAGAATCGGGCATCAGGTACGCCCGCGGGCTCGTGTGGAGCACCTCGGTCCCCGATTCCAGCGAGTCCGCGATCACCGCCGCGGCCGGATGGAGCGCGCTGTTGAGATCCTCCAGGACGGTTCCGATCGGGCTTTCTGCCACGACGCCTGGGATAGCGGCAGCGAGCGACTTCACCAGCGACCGGAACGCGTATCGCCGTCCGTCAGCCCCATCGAAGAAGAGGGTGCCGCTCTGATCCGGGCCTCCCTCTTTCACAGGCGTGAGGCCACCCGTGAACGTCTCCAGATTCAGCACCGGGATCCGGACCGGAGTGTTCCATTCCTTTCGGTAGTCAGTCCCCCAGAAGAACCGAAAGAACCCACCCCGGTTGAACTGCGGACCGGGAACGACGGTGACGAAGCTGTCGGCCGCCACGCTTCCCGGCGTCGCCTCGGGCGTGTGCTTGCCGGGGGTTTGGGCAAGACCGATCGATGGAGAGAGGAGCGCAGAAGCTGCGAGAAGCGGAATTGCCGCCACTGAGCCGGCGCTTCTTCCAGGAACGGCCGCACGGCCGCCGCGGACTTCTTTGCTCAATCGGAACCTTCCGTGGCTGCCTGGTAAGACGCCGAGAGCCCAACGACCCGAGCAAGCCAGATAGCACTTGAAAGTTCAACGGACAAGCATAATTAGCTATATCCGGCGTCCGCTTCCATCAGACGGACGACGCCCGTTCGGCCTGTCGTCGCTCGGTTTCACGGCCGCATTCGCTCTGGCGGGCTGCGCATCAGCGAGCTTCGCTCCCGTCCCTCCACCACCCGATCGGCAGACGGCTGACGCGCCCGAAGCGGTCCTGTACCTGGTCGGTGACGCCGGGGACCCGGAGTCGGGAAGCCCGATCCTGTCCTTTTTGCACGACGAGGCGACCGCGCGATCGCGGACTTCACAGGTCGCGATCGCGTTCCTGGGCGACAACATCTACGACAACGGGCTTCACGAACCCGGCCATCCGGAGCGGGAGCACGACCTCCAGACCCTCGAGCTTCAGCTCGACGCCGTGCGAGGGACGGGAGCACGGGGGATCTTCGTCTCGGGAAACCACGACTGGGGCTACGGTGGCGAGCAAGGACTCGAGCAGATCCGCCGGCAGGCCGCCTACATCGACGCCGCTGCGGGAGAGGATCTGAACGTCGCATTCCTGCCCCCCGAGGGTGGCTGTCCCGGTCCGGTGGCGGAGGCGCTGGGCGAGACCGCGCTTCTCGTAGCGATCGACACGGAGTGGCTCCTGCGCTACGAGAAAGAGCCGCCCGCCGGCTCCACGTGCGAGCCCACCACCGCCGGCGAAGCGTTCGGCGCGCTGAGGGAGATTCTGAGCGAGCCGGAGGCGACAGCCCGCCACGTGGTCGTATTCGCCCACCACACGCTCAAGACGAACGGCCCTCACGGGGGCTACTTCAGCGTGAAGGACCAGGTGTTCCCGCTCACCAACATCTGGGGGCCGCTCTACATCCCGATTCCCTTCCTCTATCCGATCGGAAGGAACTCAGGGGTCTCATCGCAGGACATGTCCAACCCGAAGAATCGGCGGATGGTGGACAGTCTCGTGGCCGCGGTCTCGAGCGCCCCGAGGCGGCCGGTGGCTTTCGCATCGGGCCACGAGCACACGCTTCAGGTGTTTCGCGGCACGGGCTTCGGCGCGGATTGGCTGCTGGTTAGCGGAGCCGGCAGCCGGCTCAGATCCGTCGAGAAGGCCGATGCCCTCTTCGTCGCGGGACGCCAACACGGGGAGCGCGGCTACATGCGGGTGGAGTTCTTCCGCGATGGAGCGGTCCTGCTCACCGTCGTGACCGACGGGACCGGCGAGTGCCGCGGCGGAACCGGAAGTGGAGAAACCTGCCGACCGGAACCGATCAACCGCTACTGGAGCTGGCTGAGAGCGGCGGGAAGCTGAGCGTCCCCCTTGCGCCTGCATGGGCGCTTGGATATCGATATTTTAGAAAACTGAATCGGTGGAAGCGCCGCCTCGAAGTCCCGCTTCCCCAGTCTCCCAACCACCCATCGTCACGGCGGAGACTCCGAGACGGCGTTCTCCCCCGGCTTCAGCCGGCCGCCCGCACCTACCGTCGCGGGGTCTTCCTCTTCCTCAGGGCTTTTCCGATGTCTGGCTGGTGCCCACGCGTGCTGCATTCGTAGCACCTCACAGATAAGGACGAGGGACGTCGGCAAAAGGTTGCACGCCCCCTGCCAGGGGACTGCGGTCGCCGAGCGGTCGAACGGTCCGCTACGCCTCTCTCGCCAGCGCCGCCGCCTGCCGCATCGCCTTCTTCCGCCCGGTCGGGTCGAGCTGTCGCTTTCGGAGCCGGATCGCGTCGGGGGTGACCTCGATGAGCTCGTCATCGTTGATGAACTCGAGCGCCAACTCGAGCGTGATCTCGAGGGGCGGCTCCAACCGGATGCTCTCATCGGCGGCGGCCGCGCGGATGTTGGTGAGCTTCTTCTCTTTGCAGATGTTGATCTCCATGTCGCCCGGCCGGGCGCTCTCGCCGACGATCATCCCCGAGTAGACGGCCTCCCCCGGCGCCACGAACATCACGCCGCGTGCCTGGAGGTTGAAGATCGCGAACGCCACGGACACGCCCTCGCGATCGGCCACCAGGGCGCCTCGCGACCGGTTCTGCAGCGAGCCGGCCCGCTGCCCGTACTCCAGGAACCCGTGGTGCAGTTGACCCTCTCCCCGGGTGTCGGTGAGGAACTCCGATCGATACCCGAACAGGCCGCGAGCCGGAATCCGGAACTCCAGACGCACCGGGCCCGCGTCGGTCGGCCGCATGTCCAAAACCTCGGCCCGGCGGCTTCCCATCTTCTCCATCACGACGCCGACCATCTCCTGCGGGACCTCGATGACCGCCTTCTCGTACGGCTCGAGGATCTCTCCCTCGGGTCCCTCCTTGAGGATCACGCGGGGCCGCGAGACGGTGAACTCGTAGCCCTCGCGCCGCATCGTCTCCATGAGGATCGTGAGGTGGAGCTCGCCGCGACCCGAGACGGCAAAAGTGTCGGGCTGCTCCGTATCCTCTACGCCGAGCGAGACGTTGCTCCGGATCTCCCGGTAGAGGCGTTCGCGCAGCTGGCGGGTCGTCACGTATTTGCCGGCCTTTCCGGCGAACGGGCCGTCGTTGACCCGGAAGTCCACGGCCAGCGTGGGCTCCTCGACGGCGATGCCCCTCAGCCGCTCCCGGCAGCCCGGATCCGTCAGGGTCTGTCCGATCTCCACTCCCTCCAGCCCGGCCAGGGCGACGATGTCCCCGGCGCTCGCCTCCTCGATCTCGACCCGCGAAAGACCGTCGAAGCCGTACAGCTTCGTGACGCGGCCGTCGATCCCCTCACCGCCCGCGCCATCTTCCACCAGGCCCGGCTCGCCGAGGGGAAGTAGGGCCACCCCCTGCCCTCTCCGGACCCGGCCGCGCTCAATCCGGCCGATCGCGATGCGCCCCACGTAGCTCGAGTAGTCGAGCGTGGAGGCCAGCATCTGGAACGGGCCGTCGGGGTCGGCCGCGGGTGCCGGCACGGAAGCGAGGATCGTCTCGAACATCGGCCCGAGATCGCCGCTCCGCGCTTCGGGCCCCAGGCTCGCCCAGCCGTCCCGGCCGCTGGCGTACAGGAACGCAGCGTCGAGCTGATCGTCCGTCGCCTCGAGCTCGATGAACAGGTCGAGGACCTCGTCGTGCACCTCCAGGGGACGGGCGTCGGGACGGTCGACCTTGTTGATCACCACGACCGGAACGAGGTCGAGCTCGAGCGCCTTCCGCGTCACGAACCGGGTCTGAGGCATCGGTCCCTCGGCGGCGTCCACCAGGATGAGCACGCCATCGACCATCCGGAGGATCCGTTCGACCTCGCCGCCGAAGTCACGGTGCCCGGGGGTGTCCACGATGTTGAACTTGGCGTCGCCCCAGCGGACGGCCGTGTTCTTGGAGAGGATGGTGATGCCCCGCTCGCGCTCGAGCGGGTTCGAGTCCATCACGCGCTCTTTCACAACCTCGTTGGCCCGGAAGACCCCGGCTTGACGGAGCATCTGGTCGACGAGCGTCGTCTTCCCGTGATCGACGTGGGCGATGATGGCGACGTTGCGCAGCTTCACGTGACTCGCGATTCGAGAGACAGGATGCCCTGAGGGGGTTCGGAGTCGACCGGGCCGACTCGGACCCGCTTAGTAGGCCCGTCTGGGTCACCGGGTTCCTGATCTCGAGGGCGAGTCAGGGCCGGTGAATGGTCGTTCGA
>JAUVMT010000127.1 GCA_030600085.1 Gemmatimonadales bacterium
CCCGGCGCCGCTTCCGGCTCGGTCTCAGACGCTACTTCCGGCTCAGGCTCGGTCGCTGGCGCCGCCTCCGGTTCGGGCTCCGGCTGGGGTGTAGGTGCCGGTTCCGGCTCCGGCTGGGGTGTAGGTGCCGGTTCCGGCTCGGGCTCCGGTGTGGGTATGGGCTCGGGCTGCGGAGGTGGCTGGGCGGCCGCGAGGCGCTGCATCCGACTGTCGACGGCCGCCAGCCCCGGTCCCCCCAGCAGCAATGAAAGCAGGCCCGCGATCAGAAGCAGGTTGAACTCGTAACCATCAGCGGCGTTCGGACCGACCACATAGAAGCCGTTCTGGGCATGAAAGAGGATGATGCCCGCCAACATGTGGACGGCGAGCAGGATCGCCGTCGGCACGACGAACAGGCCGACGATCAAGAACATGCCGCCCACGAACTCCAGGAGCGTGATCATCCAGGCCGCGAGAACCGGAACCGGAATGCCCAGCGAGCCCAAGAAGCCCGCGAGGTCGCCAGTCCCGCCATCACCGAACATCGTGGCGGCGCCGTGGGCGACGAAAATGACGCCGAGCACGACACGCAGGATCATCTGACCCAGACGTGGATTCAGTGGCTTCTTCATTCTGCAAACCTCCAGCGTGTGAACCGTATGGAGCGCACCCGGCAGCGGGCCGAGCGCTACACGTCGATGACGCGCCCTCGTCGAGGCTCATGCTCGCCCCCGTCCGCGCCTGGCCACTCGGCGGCATCGGACAGCTCGTCCGGACCGGTCCTTCGCGTCCCGCCGCGCGGCTGTGGGGAGGTCTCGTGCACCGAGAAGTGCACGTCACCCGACTGAATGCTACGGTCGATCCTGCTCCTCACTCTTCGGATCATGGCCGCTCGAACGGGGCGGATCAACATCAGAAGCCCGAACGCGTCGGTAAGAACGCCGGGAGTGACGAGGAGCACGCCTGCGATGACGACGACGAGGGCATGCAGCAGCTCCTCGGCCGGCAGGCGACCTGCGGCGAGCTCGGATTGGACCGCGCTCCAGCTGCGAAACCCCTCTCGCCGGGCAAGCCAGGCTCCGGCGGCGCCCGTCCCGAGAACGAGAAGAATGGTAGGTCCCGCACCGATCAGGCTTCCCAGGCGGATGAGCGCGTAGAGCTCGACCAACGGGACGAGCGTGAAGAGCAGGAGGAGTCGCAGGAACAAGCTACCGCCCGGCCGGAGGGCGCGGAGGCTTCGGGAACAGGGCGATCACCGCGTCAGTAGCCGAGTGCGGCGCGGACCTGGGGGTCGATGCGGTCGGCCGTCCAGAAAGGCTTCCAGACAAGGTCGACCGTGGCGGACTCCACGCCTTCCACCGACTCGGCCGCTGTCTTGGCGCCTTCCATGATCTGCCCGCCCGCCGGGCAGCCCGGACTCGTGAGGGTCATCGTGACCGTCACCGCACCAGCCTCCTCGTCCACGCCGTAGATGAGGCCCAGGTCGACGATGTTCATGCCGAGCTCCGGATCCTTGACCGACCGGAGTGCGTCGTTCACGAGGTCCGCTATCCCGGCGTCGCCGGTCGAAGCCTCGTTCGTGTCCATCGGGGTCTCGCCCGTATCCATCTCTGAAAGCCTCCGTTCAAGGTCAGTTTGCACTTGCTGCGCTGCGCTCATCGGGCATGGGTTTGGATGCCACCTTTCCCAGCTCGCTCTCCGTCTCCTCGAGCTTCTCGCACGCTTCATCCATGGCGGGTCGTCCCCGAACGAGCTCCCGGCACGCCTCCAACCGATCGGTGGCGTTGATCAGAACCACCCCCGCCAGCTTTCCGTGCTGACCGCACACCACGATGCTCCGTTCCGAGCTCAGCTCTCCCAGCACACGAACGTCATCGGCGCCCGCCGGACGGCCGAGCACACTGAAGCCGAGGTCGAACACATCCGAGTAGAAGTACGAGACGTGGTCGAACGGCTCCCCCGCCCCCGCCATGTTCCGTCCGGCCACCTTGCCGTGGGTCCTGGCGTGATCCCAATGCTCGAGGCGCGGCGTGTCTTCGAAGACCGAGTCCGGAAAGCGCGCCAGGTCGCCCGTCGCGTAGATGTGGCCGTGGCTGGTCTCGCAGAACCGATCCACGATCACACCGTCCATCACTGCCAGGCCCGCTTCTCCGCCGATCTCCTCGTTCGGGCGGAGGCCCACTCCGATCACGGCGAGGTCACAGGCCACCTGCGTGCCGTTCGCGAGTCTCGCCCCCTCCAGACGCTCCGAGCCCAGGAGCTCCTCCACCTCGGCATCGAGCTCGAAGCGGATGCCCCTCTCCTCGAAGTATCCCTGCACGAAGTATGAGAGAACCGGCGGCAGCATCTCCGACCAGACGCGGCCCTCGCGCTCGACGATCGTGGATGCGACGTCGAATCGGGTGAGCGAGGCGGCCAGCTCCATTCCGAGGAAACCGGCGCCGATCAGGAGCGCCGATTCGGCTTCTGCGGCGCGGTCGCGGAGCCTCTCGGCGTCCGCCACCGTTCGAAAGCTGGACACGCCATCCAGCTCCGTGCCGGGAATCGCGAGCGAGCGAGGCCGCCCGCCCATGGCCAGGAGGATCCTCGCCCCGTGATAGATCTCATCCGCCGCCGTGCCGATCGTCATCTCCTTCGGATCCAGCGACGTGGCCCGCACGCCGTTGAGGAGCTTGACCTTCGCCTCTTCCTCGAACCAGCCTTCCGGCTTGACGTGCAGGAGGTCTCGGGTCGCTTCCGGCGTTTGGAGGAACTCCTTGGAGAGAGGCGGACGGTGGTACGGCGGCTCGCTCTCGTTGGCCAGGATGGCGATGCTGCCCTCGGCGTCCAGGCTGCGTATGCCGTCGACGGCCGAAGCGGCGGCGAGCCCTCCGCCCACGATCAGGTAATCGAAACTCTGCAAAGTCGGGTCCTTTCGGAGTTGTTGCTCGTATGACTCTCCTACGTACTCGCGGCCCCGCGGATCCCTCGTCCCGCACGGCCGAGGCCAAGGTCCAGGATCTCGACCGGATGCGCCACGCCCACGCGCGAGCGCCTTCTCCGCAGCCCGGCCCCGATCTGCATCATGCACCCGGGATTCCCGGTCACCACCGTGTCGTACTCCCCCTCCTCGATCTCCTGGAGCTTCGCCTCCAGAATCCGGCCCGAGAGCTCGGGGTGGACCAGGGCATAGAGTCCGGCGCCTCCGCAGCACCGCCTCGAGGACGGGAGGTTCTCGATGGCCAGGCCTCTGACCGCCGACAATGCCTCCAGGGGCGCCTCGTCATCCCGAAGACCGAAGGAGAGATGGCAGGGAGCGTCGTGGGCGACTGCTGCCCTCAGCTCCGCGTTCAGGTCGGAGCCGTTGGCCACGAGCCGGGTGACATCGCAAGTCGCGGATGCCATGTCCTCGGCGCGCTCGCGCCACTCCGCGGAGCTCGCCAGCCAATCCGGATACTCCTTGATCGCGGCGCCGCACCCCGCCGCGTCGACCACGAACCAGCGCGCCCCCGACCGCTCGAAGGCCTCTATGTTGCGCCTCGCAAGGCGCCGTGCCGCGTCCGCAAGCCCCGCGTGGGCATGAAGAGCGCCACAACAGCCCTGGCCCGCCGCCGGTCGTTCCGAGTAGCCGGCGGCTCCGAGAACACGGCGCGTCGCATCATGTACCCGTTGGAAGAGTCCCTTCATGATGCACCCCTCGAGGAGAGCGTAGGCGGGGGCCGAGTCCGTCTCCTTCTCCGGCGGAGCGAAGGGCGAGGTGGAAGGCGAGGCAGACGTCGACAGAGGCGAGGTCGCCGCGAGCCAGGCGAGGGCATGGCCGATGCGGCCCGGCAACCGAGCGCCCGCGGCCGCCGCCCCCGAGCCTCGCAGCACTCGAAGCATGGCGTAGGCGACCGGTGACGCCCTGCCGGTGAAGGCTCCGATCAGCCACCTCGCTCCGGCGTTGCCCTCGCCGGCCGCGCGGTCCTCCCGAGCCCGCTCCAGGAGCGACCCGAAGCGCACGCCGGCCGGGCAGGCGGCCTCGCACGCCCGGCAGCCCAGGCACCGGTCGATGTGATGGGCGAAGGCTCCATCGGTCGACAGGCGCCCTTCGACGGCGAGCCTCATGAGATGGATTCGGCCCCGGGGCGAGTCGTTCTCGTCGCGGGTCGCCTGGTAGGTCGGGCAGGCCGGGAGGCAAAGGCCGCAGTGCACGCACGCGGCGAGATCGGACCGGCCATCCAGCAGTCGCGTCGGGCGCCCGAGCGCCGCCGTCACCCGGAGGATCCGTCGGCGCGGCTCGTCGAATCCTCCTCGGCGGGCGGGTCCGACGCGCTCTGGTCGTGCACGATCCTCCAGCCCTCGTCGGTTCTCCAGAGGACGAGAGTAAACGGCCCGGAACCGGTGACGTTCCCCTCCCGGAAGAGCACGTAGCGGGCGGTTGCCAGGGCATGGTCCTCGCCGAGGGGCCGAGCGGTCACCTGTTCGAAGCGAAGGCTGTCACGCAACGCGCCAGCCTGGAAGAGCGGAGCGTACCTCGCCCGGATCGCTTCCCAGCCCGCGACGCGGCCTGAGCTGCCGATGTACGTAGTCGCGGGCGAGCGCAGATAGTCGTCCATGAAGCCGTCGAGGTCTCCACGGTTCCACGCCCCGGCGGAGCTCTCCAGCATCCGAGTCACCTGCGTCTCGATACC
Source organism: Gemmatimonadales bacterium (assembly GCA_030600085.1). GTDB lineage: Bacteria > Gemmatimonadota > Gemmatimonadetes > Palauibacterales > Palauibacteraceae. The sequence goes on from JAUVMT010000127.1 coordinate 4,632, forward strand.
CGGGATCGTGTCGGTCCCCGCCACGGGAGCACCGCCCTCGATCCGGCACGCCGCGGGCGCCGATCCCAGCGCCGCCACCAGGAGGACGAAGCCCGCCGCCGAGCCCGCGGGCGACGTCACGATCGTGGCCGCCACTCCGGGTCCTGCACTCCGGCCTCCCGGTTGGCGGCGCGGGCGAGCACGAACAGCAGGTCCGAGAGCCGGTTCATGTACGGAAGGACGAGCTTACCGAGCTCAGGCTGATCTTCCAGCAGGCCGCTGATGGCGCGTTCCGCGCGCCGGCATACGGTCCGCGCCACCTGGAGTTGAGCGCCGACGGGCGAGCCTCCTGGAAGGAGGAACGCATCCAGCGGGGGCAGGGAGCTCTCGATCTCGTCGATCCATTCTTCGAGCTCCGCGATTCTCTCCGATCGAAGACCGGGGATCACCCCCTTCTCGAGAGCGCTTCCGGGATCCGCCGCCGCCAACCGGGCGCCGATGATCAACAGATCCTCCTGCAGGTGAAGCGCGCGCTCGGTAGAGGGCACGTCTCCCTGCCGCAACGAGAGCGCCAGCCCCACGTGGCTGTTCAGCTCATCCACTGCGCCGTACGCGTCGACTCGGGGATCGTGCTTCGGCACCCGCACCCCGCCCAGCATCACGGTCGTTCCGGCGTCACCCTTCCGCGTATAGATCTTCATTCGCACCTCGTCCGAAGCGACATGGGCCGACCTACGGCCCCTCGAGAAGGACCCACGGCTCGACCGCGTACAGGAGCCGCGCCGTGGAGCGGTCACGCGGGGAGAGACGCGTCTGCTCGCTGGTCGGGAACATCATGTCTCCCGCGTCCTCGCTGTGCCCCAGGCCAATGAGGTGGCCGACCTCGTGGAGGGCGATCCGCCGAGCCAGGTGCCGGTCCACCGGCTGCCCGTCCCTTCGGAGAAGCGTCAGCGTCACGACCGCCGAGGCGATCCAGCCGTTCTCATCCGTCTCCCAGCCTGTGAGGCCGCTGTGCTCCGTCGACATCTGCGTCACCCACTTCACGATCACCTGGGCGGTGCCCCGTCCCGCCGCCTCCTGGAAGCGCAGCGCGATGCCCGGAATCGAGGTCCACTGCGAGAGCGCCTGATTCACGGCCCATCGATATCCGGTTCCGAACCGCACCGGATCCTCCGGAGCCTCGAAGTAGATGGTGACCGTCCGTGGGCTCCCGTCCTCCCCCGTGCGCCACCGCGGCAACATGCCACCCGAGGGAGACTCCACTGGCACGAGGTAGACGTCGGTCCCCGAGCCCAGGATCGACTCCGCGAGCTGGGTCAGGCCCACCGCCTCGCCGGGTGTGGCATCCGTGCGGTCGGGCGTCGTCTGGGCGGCCGTGGACACGGGCTGGAGAGTCGCGAGGGCGACGATCGCAGAGAGCGCGTACCGGGTCATTGGCTCAAAGGTAGTCAGACGTAGTCGGCTTGCCAGCATCGGTCCTGACCGCCCGCGGCGGCGATGACCCGACTCTCCAACGCCGCGACGGGTGCCGGCCGCCGGCTCCACGACGACCGGTGTTCATCGGGTCCGCCGCGCTCAACGGCCACGGGGGCCCCGGCGGATGCATCGAGGATTCTCTCCACGAGCGGGGACGCCACGTCCGGATCTACCTCGTACGCGACGTTGAGGACCCCGGCACCGGGAAGCAAGTCGATGCGGGCCCAGCCGTCTCCCAGCAGCGGCGCGAGTCGAGCCGGCATCTCCCAAAGGTCCGTCGCCGGAGCGGAAACCCGGAGCGCACAGCGGCGCACGTCGACGGTGGACCTCCGGCGAGTCGCGGGCGCTTCGCCCCATACGTCCGGATCGAGCCGAAGATCGAGCCCGAGCCGCCGTGCCAGCTTGGCGAGCTTATCCCGGCGCGACTCGGTCGAGCGCTCGGAGCCCAGGAGCCAGAGGACGACCTTCTCCTCGACCGTGCCGTAAGGGTTCCGCTCTCGACTCCACCGCACCCCATCCGGTACGGCCCCTTCCGCTTCGCTGCCGGCCAACGAACGGGCCAGATGCAACGTCCCCGGCCCCCGCGCCACAAGTCGACAGAAGGCGGCTGGAAGGGGCCAGAGTCGGAAGGTGGCTTCCGTGATCACGCCGAGCTGGCCGAAGCTGCCGCAGTAGAGCCGTGTGATGTCGTAGCCGGCGACGTTCTTCATCACGGGCCGGCCCCACCGCTGCGCCTCTCCCCCGAGTGACACCGCCCGAATCTCGAGAAGCTGCCGGCGCA
>JAUVMT010000274.1 GCA_030600085.1 Gemmatimonadales bacterium
CCATCCGCCCGCCTGATGCCCGGCCCACTGGTCCTGGTCGCGATCTGCCTTTGCGGAGGCACGTTGGTTGGGCTCCGCTTCGGCGGCTTCGTGAGCGCGTGGATCCCGCCTGCCTTCGCTCTCGCGGCGGCATCGCTCGGATGGCTGCACGGCCGCGCTCAGCCGGCCAATCGCACCTCGTCCCGGCTGCAGGGAAGAACGACCGCAGGTCTCCTTCTCGCCGCGACCTTCGCGGCCGGAGCGGCCTCCGGCCGGGTGGTGGGTCTCGAGGCCGGGCGGTCCTGCCTCACCCGGATCGAGAACGGCCAGGCCCTCGAGGCGGGTGGTCGCCTGGCGTCACCACTGGCGGCGGATCCAGCCCCGGCGAAGGCGAATCGGTCATCGGCGCTCTTCGTGCGCGTGGTCATCGTAGGTGCCGAACTGCGGGCGGAGGCGGGCGAGTGTTCCGTCCCCCGGCTGCTTGCCCTCGTGAGGCGACCGCAACACGCCCTCCGGGCGGGTTCGATCGTGCGGCTTCGCGGAAAGTGGTCGGCCTACGGCCGGCCGGGAGCCTGGCCGCGGCGTCCGGAGCGCCGTGGCTACGTTCGAGCGAAGATCTCGGCGCCGGCGCCGGCTGGCCCCTCCGTCGAACCCGCCGACCGGGCTCGCGGGCGGCCGGCGCCTCCGGCCTCCGGGCTCGGCCCTCTCCAGCGCATTCGTGCCGCCGGAATCCAGAGGGTCGAGAGCCGGCTTCCGGCCGATGTGTCACCCACCGCCATCGCCATCCTGCTGGCCGAGCGCGGCCGCCTCGATCCGGCGACCAGCCGCACGTTCGCCAACGCCGGCCTCGCGCACCTGCTGGCCATCTCCGGCCTCCACGTCGGCATCCTGGCTGCGGCCGCTCTCGCAGCGACCGGCATGTTCGCGGTCGGCGCCGTCCGCCACGTCGTCGCCGCCCTCCTCGTGCTGAGCTACGTGCTCGTTATCGGCGCGCCGCCCGCGGCGGTGAGGGCGGCGCTCATCTTCTGCGGGTATGCGGCGAGCCGGGCACGAGGGAGTCCCGCACGGATCACCGACCTGCTCGCCCTCGCCGCCACGCTCGCCATCCTCGCGGACCCGCTCACGTTGCTCGAGCCCGGCTTTCAGCTCTCTTTCGCCGGATTCTCCGGGCTTCTCCTCGGCAGCCGCGTGGCTCGCCGGCTCGATCGCTCCTCGGGGGCCTCGCCATCGGTCGCTCGTCGACGCACTCGCCGGATCGTTCGATCCCTGGGCCGCGGGATCGGCGCGAGCGCGGGGGCGTTCGCCCTGACGGCTCCCATCGCCGCGTGGCACTTCCAGCGGGCGGCCCCCGTGTCCGTCGTCTCGAGCCTCATCGGCTCCCCGGTGGTCGCCTTGGCCCTGCTGGCGCTCGCCGGCGTCCTCCTGCTGCCGGGACCCGCTGCAGATACGCTGGCGGCCGCCGCGACGATCTTGATACGCGGGCTCCAGGCCCTCGTCGAAGCCTTCTCGGCTCTTCCTCTCGGTCACATGCTCGTCGGCAGGCCGGGGCCGGTCGAATGGCTCATCGTCGCCAGCGGCGTGACGGCCGCCCTGCTCTTTGCGGCAGGCCGCAGCGCCTGGCGAGCAGCCCCCTACGTCGGGCTGGCGGCCTGTCTTGCCGCGGCCGCGCCGGCGTTCCGGGCCTGGCGCGGCGCCGGACGGACGTTGCTCTGCACGCTGGACGTCGGGCAGGGCGACGCGGCCGTGCTCCGAACGCGGCGTGGGCACTGGCTCGCGATCGACGCGGGGCCGCACTTCGGAGCGACCGATGCCGGGGTACGGGTGGTCCTCCCGTTCCTGCTCTCGAACGGAGCCAGGTCGCTCGAGCTGTTCGTGCTCACCCACCCGGATCTCGACCACCTGGGCGGTGCGGCAGCCGTGCTCGAGCGCCTGCAGGTTCGACGCGTGCTGGACGCTGCGCTTCCGGTTCCCGCGGAGCGATACGAGGAGTACCTGTCGGACGTCGCCGCGGAAGGTGCGGGATGGCTCGTGGGTCGACCGGGCGCCCGCCTGGCGATCGACGAGATCGAGCTTCTGGTGCTCGGCCCCGTGCGGTTACCGAGCGGCGATTCCGCGGGAGCGAGAGAACGGGGCCGGCCGATGAGCGCGAACGAAGCGAGCCTGTCTCTCCGGATCGAGGTCGACGGGGGGTTCAGCTACGTGAACGCGGGCGATGCGCCGGCAGCGGAGGAAAGGCGAATGCTCGCGTCGTGGCCCGCCGACACTCTGCGCGCGGACGTCTTCAAGGTGAGTCACCACGGCAGCAAGACCTCGTCGGATGTGGGCTGGCTCGAAGCCCTGGCTCCGGAGCTCGCGATCATCTCGGCTGGCGCCGCCAATCGGTACGGGCATCCCCATCCCGTGGCGCTCGCGCGGCTCGATTCGGCCGGGGTCGGCGCAGTGTGGCGGACGGATCTGGATGGCACGGCGTGCGTGAGTGTGGACTCGGAGGGCCGGTGGCGCCTGGAGGAAATCTGATGGGGAGGCGGCCGGGGCGCCGGCGCTGCGCTATCGCAAGCTCAAACGGCGCTGCATCTTGAAAGGACGACAGAAGACCGATTTCGAACGTGGGAGGGTCCCGTGGTCAAGGCCGTAGTCACCCTGAACCGGTTCATCGTCGAGGAGGAACGGAGGCATCCGGAAGCCACCGGTGACTTCACGAGCATCCTGTCCGACCTCGCTTTCGCGGCCAAGGTGATCAGCCGCGCCGTGAACAAGGCGGGTCTGA
>JAUVMT010000200.1 GCA_030600085.1 Gemmatimonadales bacterium
CGAGGTCGAGTCGACCTACCCGACGCTCGCCGACGCGAACGAGGACATCTCCCGTCCGATCCTCGTTCCCGCCTGGCGCTACGCCTTCGTGCTCTCGCTGGCCATCGGCGGCGTGCTGCTCGGCGCGACGGCCTGGATCTATCAGGTCGTCGTCGGCATGGGGGTCGCGGGCATCAACCACCCGGTGGGCTGGGGCATCTACATCACCCTCTTCGTGTTCTGGGTGGGTATCGCGCACAGCGGCACGCTGATCTCGGCGATCCTCTACCTCTTCCGCTCCGGCTGGCGCACGACGATCAACCGTGCGGCGGAGGCGATGACCATCTTCGCGGTGATGACGGCGGGCCTCTTTCCGCTTATCCACCTCGGCCGAGTTTGGTACTTCTACTGGCTCATGCCCTATCCGTCCCAGCGGATGATCTGGCCGGACTTCCGCTCGCCGCTCGTGCTCGACGTCTTCGCCGTGGGCACGTACTTCACGATCAGCCTCATCTTCTGGTACACCGGGCTGATTCCGGATCTCGCCTCGCTTCGCGACAAGTTCCGGGGCTGGCGAAGCAAGCTGTACGGCATGCTGTCGCTCGGCTGGACGGGCAGCGTGCGCGAGTGGATGCACTACCGCCGCGCCTACCTTTACATGGCGGCGATCGCCACGCCCCTCGTCCTCTCGGTGCACAGCGTGGTCTCCTGGGACTTCGCCCTCAGCATCGTGCCGGGCTGGCACTCCACCATCTTCGCCCCCTACTTCGTGGCGGGCGCGATCTTCTCCGGCGTCGCGATGGTGATCACGCTGATGGTCGGCCTGCGCTACGCCTTCGGCCTCGAGGCGTACGTCACGGAGTACCACTTCGAGAACATGGCGAAGCTGCTGCTCCTGACGTCCCTGATCGTGGGATACGCCTACGCGGTGGAGTACTTCCTGGCCTACTACTCCGCCGACCCGATCGAGCAGGAGAGCTTCCTGTGGAGGGCGCGCGGGGAGTATCAGGGACCGTTCTGGATCATGGTCTTCTGCAACGTGGTCGTCCCGGCCACGCTCTGGTTCAAGAAGGTCCGCCGGAGCATCCTGGCGCTGTTCGCGATCTCGATCTTCGTGAACATCGGGATGTTCTACGAGCGCTTCGTGATCATCTCCGGGTCGCTGGCGCACGAGTACCTGCCGAGCGCTTGGGGCGTGTACACGCCGAGCGTGGTCGAGATCGCGATCATGATCGGGAGCTTCTCCTGGTTCTACATGTGGTTCCTGATCTTCGCGAAGACGCTGCCTGTGATCAGCATCGCGGAGGTGAAGGAGCACCTGGAGCACGAGAAATCGCACGGCCACGCAGCGGGAGGCGAGCGGTGACCGCCCGGCGGCCTCGCTCCAGCACGGGCCTGATCGCCCAGTACGGCTCGATGGAATCGGCGCGGAAGGCGATCGAAGCGTTGCTCGGCGCCGGCTTCGAGGAGCTCGAGGTCTATTCGCCGATCCCGGCGCCCGAGCTCGAGGAGGCGATGGGGATCCACTCCAGCCCGGTGCGCCGCTGGGCGCTGATCGGAGGGATCACCGGCTGCACGCTGGGCTTTCTGCTGCCGGCGGGTGCCTCCCTGGCCTATCCGATGGTGACGCAGGGCAAGCCCATCGTCGCGATTCCGATCTTCATCGTGATCATGTTCGAGCTCACGGTGCTGCTGACGGGGATCTTCACGCTTTTCTCGATGCTGGTGCACGCCCGGAAGCCCAAGCTCTCGCTCCCGTCGACCTATCGACGCGAGTTCTCGGTGGACAGGTGGGGCATCTTCGTCGCCACCGGAACGGACCTCCGGAGCGAGGCTGAGAGGGTCGTCGGTGAGACCGGACCGGTCTCGGTCGAGGTGACGCCGTGACCTGCTCAGGGCGGATCCCGGCTTCGCGGCGAAGCCCCGGCTGGAGGCGGAGGATTCCCCGAGCTCTCGCGCTCCTTCTCGTTGTCGGAGCCGCGGCGTGCGACGACCAGATGAAGTACATCCCGATCTTCTCCTCGATGGCGGAGCAGCCCTCGCTCGAGGCGTACGAACGGCCGGCCCTCGAGCCTCCCCCGGGCACGGTCGCGCTGGGCTCGGAGCGAACCTGGACGCTGCTGGAATCGGACTCGCTCGTGAGCCCTCTCGCGTCCGGCGACGTCGACCTCGAGCTCGGCGGTGAGCAGTTCCAGATCTTCTGCTCGGTCTGTCATGGCTCCGACGCCCGCGGGAAGGGACCGGTCGTCGGGCCCAACCGCATCCCTGACATCCCGACCCTCGACCTCCATTCCGAGCAGGCTCGCGCCTACACGGACGGCTACATCTGGGGGATGATCACGAACGGCCGGGGCCTCATGCCCTCCTACCGGCGGATTCCGGCGACCGTACGCTGGCAGGTAGTCGCCTACTTGAGGGCGCTTCAGGCGGGCGAAGTGGCACCTCCCGCCGAGACCGCCGGCTCGTCGGCGATCGAGGCCGAGTGAGCGCGGCGATGGTTGCCGAGGGAGCCCTGAGCGGCGAGAGCCGCCGACGAGAGGCGATCGAAGCGGCGAGCGGCTCGATCCCCGGCCGCCGGGTCCTGCTGCTCCTGGCCGCGGTGGCGATCGGCGCGGCTGCCTTCTTCATGACCGTGGGCGAGAGCCCGCAGCGGGCCTGGGGCAACCTCTGGTACAACTTCCTCTTCTGGACCGCCCTGGCCCAGGCAGGCGTGATCTTCGGTGCGATCCTGCAGGCGACCAAGGGACACTGGGGTAAGGACTTCCGCCGCATCGCCGAGGGCGCGGGCGCATTCCTGCCTGTCTCACTTCTGGTGTTCATCGATCTCTACTTCGGCGCCGAATACATCTTTCCGTGGGTGGGTCCGGTGGAAGGACACGTCAACCTCCAGTGGCTGACGGTCGACGGGGTCTTCCTGCGCAACGGGGTGCTCTTGACCCTGATGGTCGTGGTCAGCGGGCTCTTCCTCTGGCACTCGCTGCGTCCCGACGCGCGCTTCCTCGAGGGCCGCTACTCGGGCTGGCGGGCGGCACTCGTCGGACGGCTGACCCGAAACTGGCGCGGAGATGAGGAGGAGGCCGAGCACTCACGGAGCAAGCTCTCCTGGCTCTCGCCGCTCCTCATCCTGATGTGGATCACGGCGTTCACGCTCCTTGCCGTGGACATGGCGATGTCGCTGCTGCCCGGGTTCCTGAGCGTGATCTGGGGACCGATCTACTTCATCGGAGGATGGCTGACGCTACTGGCCTTCGTGGCCGTCGTCGCGGGGTGGCACGCCGGGGTTCGGGAGCGGCGGCTCTGGAGCTGCTGGCAGTTCCACGACCTCGGCAAGCTCCTGTTCGCGTTCGCGATCTTCTGGACCTACCTCTGGTTCTCACAGCTGATCGTCATCTGGTACGGCAACATCCCGCGTGAGACGAACTGGTTCGTCCAGCGTACCGAGCAGGGCTTCGGGCCGCTGCTCGTCCTCCAGATGATTCTCATCTTCGGGCTGCCCTTCATCCTGCTGCTGGGCCGGGCGCCGAAGATGAAGCCGCGCTGGCTCGCGTTCGTGGCGCTGCTCATCCTGCTCGGGTTCTGGATCGAGCGGTACAACCTGGTGTTTCCGTCGATCTGGGTGGGCTCGCCGCCACTGGGCTTCCCGGAGCTGGGGATCTTCGTGGGCTTCCTGGGACTGTTCGGACTCACCTACTCGCTCTACGCGAGCACCTTCCCGCTCCTGCCTCTGCGCGAATCCCTGATGGAGGGGGAGGCCAGCAAAGGGCCGTAGTCGGCAGAGCTGTTCCATCCCTCGTGCTGGATATCCGCCTCAGCGTTTAAATATGTCCAGGGCCATGTCGATCACCTCGTCAACGACTTCGTTCTCCTTCGACTGCGTCAAGTAGAGCACCAGCACATCCTCCTCGGGGAACGCCAACCCCACGGTGCCGATCGCACCGCGATGACCGAAGACCGGAAGCTCCCCCGAGCTCGAGGGCGGTGCGTAGATCTCCCACTGGAACCCGTAGTAGCGTTCGCGCGCGGGCGCGGTGTCGCCGGCCATCGGGTCGGCCAGCGCCTCCTCGACCGTCGCCACTGTCAGCAGCCGTTCCCCGTCCTGTCCCTCGCGATTCATCCAGGAATCCAGGAACCGAGCGTAGTCGAAGGCAGTGCTGAACAGATCGCCGCTCGGCGAGAACCACCGCTCCGGGTTCGTGGTGGTGTTGCTCCAGAACCGCTCCCATCGACTCCCGCCCCAACGCTGATAGGAGCTCGGCACGCGCGTCGCCCAGGGAAGGTCCGGCGAGAACCGGGTGTGCGTGTCATCGAGGCCGAGCGGATCGAGGATCCGAGCCTCCATGTACAGCTCTACCGGCTCCCCGGTCAGTACGTCGACCAGCGCTCCCAGAGCGGCGGAGTTGAGGTTGGAGTAGATGAAGCGGTCACCCGGCGGGAAGTCTGGGCCGATCTCGCCGGCGAGGTCGACGGCCTGCCGAAGATCCGCTTCGTCACGGAAGCCCGATACGCCTGCCTGCACGAAACCCGAACGGTGGGTAAGCAGTTGCCGGATCGTGATGGCGCCGGAGCGTACGTTGTCAAACGAGGAGAGGTGGTCGGCGACTCGATCGTCCAATGCTACCCGCCCTTCCTCCATGAGCATGAGAAGGGCCGTACCGGCCA
>JAUVMT010000111.1 GCA_030600085.1 Gemmatimonadales bacterium
AATCGCCTTTCGGCGCAGCAGCCGTACGAGGGCGAGTACATTCGCTTCGTCCCCCTGTCATACCCGCGGCTGGTGAGCCAGACAGAGGCGAACGCCTTCTTCGACCTTTACGGAGATGCCGGCGATCCCGCCTATCGAGACGTGGACCCCCTAAACGGGATCGACGATTCGCGTGACTTGTTGCTGACCCGGCTGGGCGAGCGGTTCGCCCCGATCCTCATCCAGAACACCGCCGCGATTCCGCTGGACTTCAAGGTGTTCTCCCGGCTGACAAGCGAGATCGACTCGCGTCAACGACTGGGACCGCAACCGCTTGCCTCAGAGTCCCCGCCCATCCAAATTTAGACTACTCTAAACCTCAACCATCCAAGAGCAGCGATGACAGCGTTCTGGTCGGGCTTCAGGCCGTTCCAGTCCCGAGAGCGCCGCCGAGAGGCCGCCGAGAGAATCTCTCTGGAAGATGCCCTGAAGCTCCTGTACGACTACGAGCGGGCGGGCCGGTCCTGCACCCTGGAGAGCCTCGCCGGCGCCCTGGAATCGTCGCGTGACTCCGCTGCCCGCTTGTTGACGAGCCTGGAAGGCCTGGACCTCGTGCGGTCCGAAGGCGAAGCGCTCGACCTCACGGAGGAGGGCCGGCGCTCGGCCGTGAGGGTGCTGCGCACCCACCGCCTCTGGGAGCACTATCTGGCCCATCGAACCGGGGCGGAGCCGGCCAGCTGGCACCGGTCGGCAGACCGGATGGAGCACCGGCTGACCCCCGAAGAGACCGAAGAGCTCGATCTCCGTCTGGGCCGACCCCTCTTCGATCCCCACGGCGATCCGATTCCCACACGGGAGGGTGAGCTCCCGCCCCCCGCGGGCACCCCCCTCACACAACTCGAGGCCGGCCGCAGCGCAGAGGTGATCCACGTCGAGGACGAGCCTCCCGAGATCTTCGAGGCCCTCGTGGCCCAGGGGTTCGCGCCGGGATCAGGCGTTCAGGTTCTGGAGACGGATGCCGGAAGGTTGCGGCTGCGCATCGCTGGCCGCGAACGGGTTCTGGACCGCGTGACGGCGGGCAACGTGACGGTCGAGCCGCTCCCGCCCGGGGTCGCCGCCGGCGCACCCGTCAGGACGCTGGCGGACGCCGAGCTTGGAGAGGCGGTGACCGTGAGTCGGATCTCGCCGACCTGCCAGGGGCCGAGCCGGAGACGCCTTCTGGACCTGGGAGTGGTTCCCGGCACCACGATCGGCCCCGAGCTGTCGAGCTCGGGGGGTGATCCCGTTGCGTACCGCATCCGCGGTGCGCTCATCGCACTTCGCCGCGACCAGGCTGCGTCGATCGAGATCGAGACCGGCTCGACCGGCTCGCCCGGCGTGCGATGATGAGCTTGGCCGCTGAGCCCTGCCGGGGCTGCGACGCGAGAACCGAGAGCCTCGTGCGTCTGGGTCTCAGCCCGGGCCGGTGGGACTACCTCGTCGCGCTGGCCGGGAACCCGAACACGGGGAAGAGCACCGTCTTCAACGAGCTCACCGGCTTGAGGCAGCATACCGGCAACTGGCCGGGCAAGACCGTCGTCCGGGCGGAGGGCGTGTACTCGCGCGACGGGAAGCGGGTGAAGGTCGTGGATCTCCCCGGCACCTACTCGCTTCAGGCCGGAAGCACCGACGAGGAGGTAGCGAGGGACTTCGTCCTCTTTGGCCGTCCGGATGTCACGGTCGTCGTCGTGGACGCGACGCAGCTCGAGCGCAACCTGAACCTCGTCCTGCAAATCCTGGAGATCACGGACCGAGTCGTTGTCTGCCTGAATCTCATGGACGAGGCTCGTCGGCACGGCATCGCGGTCGATCCGGGCCGACTGGCCGAGGAGCTCGGGGTGCCGGTGGTGCCGACGGTGGCGCGCCGAGGCGAGGGGATCCCCGACCTGCTTGACGCCATCGACGGCGTGGCGAGCGGATCGATCGAGACCAGGCCGCGCCGGATCGAGAGGCACGCCGAGCAGGTGGAGCAGGTGATCGAACGGCTTGTCCCGCTGGTCGAGAAGATCTACCCGAACCTGCCGAACTCACGCTGGCTGGCGTTGAGGCTTCTCAACGCGGATGAGTCCGTGGAGGAGGCGTTCCGCAGCGGAGACGTCGGCCGCATCGTCGGCGCGGATGGCGCGGACGCGGAGACCGGTGACGTCGTCTCGTCCGGCGCGAAGGTATCGCCGCTGCGTTCGGCCGATTCCTCTGCGGGGGCGCGCCGGAGGGTGCTCGAGCGAGCCTCGGCGCTTCGGTGGGAGCTTCCTCGGGACTTTCACGACAGCATCGTGGAGACCGTCTTCGCCACCGCCGAGGGGATCACCCGGAGGAGCGAGAGGCGAGGGTTGCGGGGGGTGAAGCTGGATCTGGACCGAAAGCTGGACCGGGCTCTGACCAGCCGGTGGCTAGGCTTCCCTTTGATGCTCCTGATCCTCGCCGTGGTCTTCTGGATCACCATCGCCGGGGCGAACTACCCGTCGAGGCTTCTCAGCGTCCTGCTGATCGAGAACGGCCACCCCTGGCTCCTCGGCGTCGCGGAGGTCGTGCGTCTCCCCGGGTGGGCCAGCGGCCTTCTCATCGACGGCGTGTACCTGGCCACCGCGTGGGTGGTCAGCGTGATGCTCCCGCCGATGGCGATCTTCTTTCCCCTGTTCACCCTGCTCGAGGACTTCGGATACCTGCCGAGGGTCGCCTTCAACCTGGATGGCATGTTTCGGAGAGTCGGCGCCCACGGAAAGCAGTCACTCACGATGTGCATGGGCTTCGGATGCAACGCGGCGGGGGTCGTGGCGACACGGGTCATCGACAGCCCGCGCGAGAGGTTGATCGCGATCATCACCAACAACTTCTCCCTCTGCAACGGGCGCTGGCCCACGCAGATCCTGATCGCGACGATCTTCATCGGCGCACTCGTTCCCGCCCACCTGGCGGGTCTCGTCTCGGCAGCCGCTGTCGTCGCGGTCGCCCTGCTCGGAATCGCGGCCATGTTCGCGGCATCTTGGCTCCTGTCGCGCACCTTTCTGCGAGGAGAGGCGACGACGTTTAGCCTGGAGCTCCCTCCTTATCGCCCGCCGCGGATCCTGCAGACGCTGTACACGTCGGTCATCGACCGGACGTTGATAGTGCTGTGGCGCGCCGTGCTCTTCGCCGCACCGGCGGGCGCCGCCATCTGGCTGGTGGCGAACGTATCCGTCGGAGGCACGCCGCTGGCCGGGCACTTCATCTCGTGGCTAAACCCGCTCGGCCTGCTGATCGGGCTCAACGGCGTGATCCTGCTCGCCTACGTCGTCGCGATCCCGGCCAACGAGATCGTGATTCCGACGGTCCTCATGCTCACGGTGCTCTCGGTGGGAATCGCGGAGGTCGGGGCCGAAACGGGGGTGATGTTCGAGCCGGAATCGGCGTACGCCATGGGGGAGCTTCTCAGGGCCGGCGGCTGGACGCTGCTGACGGCCGTGAGCCTCCTGCTGTTCAGCCTCCTTCACAACCCGTGCTCGACCACCCTCTACACGATCTATCGCGAGACCGGCAGCGTGAAGTGGACGACGGTCTCGGCCCTCCTGCCCCTCGCGATAGGGTTCTCGGTCTGCTTCGCCGTGACGCGGATCTGGCAGCTCGTCACGTAGGATCGGACCGGCGGCGTCGCGGTGGGTGGGGCTCGCTTCGCCGGGGGCCGCTGCCCGGGCACGGCGACAACCCGTAAGTTGAGAGCGCGATGGAGATAAGTCGGGAGTCGGCGGTCGCGGTGCTGCGGCGGACGCCCGGGGTGCTTCGAGCGATGCTGGAGGGCGTTCCCGAGGCGCTGGAGCAGGGCAGCGAGGGGGAGGATACATGGAGCCCCTACGACATCGTGGGCCACCTGGTTCACGGGGAGCGTGCCGACTGGATCCCTCGCCTGCGGATCATCCTGGAGCACGGAGAGACGAAGGCCTTCGAGCCCTTCGACCGCTTCGCGCAGTTCGAGGAGTCGCGCGGCAAGAGCCTCGAGGACCTCCTCGCCGAGTTCGAGGGGTTGAGAGCTGAGAACCTGGATATCGTCGAGGGGCTCGAGCTCACGCCTGCGGACCTCAGCCGGACGGGCCTGCATCCCGACCTGGGCGTCGTGTCCCTCGGCGAGCTGCTCTCGACCTGGATGGTTCACGATCTGGGCCACATCGCGCAGATCGCGCGCGTGATGGCCAAGCAGCTGGATGCGGAGGTCGGGCCGTGGAGGGTGTATCTGCCGATCCTGGCTCCACGGCCCCTCAGCTAGCGACGGCTAAGGGACGGGCACCCCTTGCTACTCCGAGCGACCATTATCTGGTTCCTCCTGGCCTTCCTGGCCATTCTGAACGGAGCGGCACGCGAGGTGTTTATCAGGCCCGCGTTCGGCGAGCCGGCCGGCCATGTGATCAGCACCCTGGTCTTCTGCGTCGTGGTCCTGGCCGTGGCGGTCGTTAGCCTCGGCTGGATCGGTCCGGCTTCACGCCGCGCCGCTCTGACCGTCGGGATCGTGTGGGTATGCCTCGCGGTCGCCTTTGAGCTTCTCGCCGGTCACTTTCTGTTCAGCAACTCTTGGGAGACGCTGCTCGCCGATTACAACATCCTCCGGGGCCGCGTCTGGGTGCTCGTGCTGTTCACGAGTCTTCTCGCTCCTACATGGGCCTACCGTATCCGCCGACTCTGACCGCTCTTGCGGGGTTCTCTCCCCGCTAAGGCTGCCTGCGGGAGATTCCACCACATCTCGTCGCGAAATCCGCCCTACAGACCTATCCGGCAGCCCTTTCTAGTTTTGTAGCGGAAACCAAGGAGATCCGCTCGATGGTCGAGATTCGAATACACGGGCGCGGAGGCCAGGGTGGGGTGACGCTGGCGAAGATCATCGCCACCTCCCGCTTCCTCCAGGGCCAATCCGTGCAGGCGTTCGGTTTGTACGCGGCGGAGCGGTCTGGCGCGCCCCTCCAGGCGTTCTGCCGCTATGACGACGAGGCGATCGCCAACCGAAACCTGATCTACGCGCCGGATCACGTGATCGTCCTCGATCCGACCCTCATCGGGCCGGCGGTCGCGGACGGCCTCGAGCCGGGCGGCTGGATCCTGATCAACACGGACGAGTGGCCGGAGAGCTTCGCCGACCGATACCCCCAGAACCGCGTGGCGACGGTGGACGCCACGTCGATCGCGCGCGACAACAAGCTGGGTACGCGGAGCGTGCCGATCGTGAACACCGCGCTCGCGGGCGCCGGCGGTTCGGTGCTAGGAATTCCGCTCGAGGAGATCCACGACGCTCTGGAGCATCTGGGCTTCGGGGGCGGGAACGAGACCGCGGCCGCCGAAGCCTTCGAGCGCGTGCGCTGCGCGGAACTGCCCGGCGTGACGGAACCGGCGGATGAGGCGGATGAGAAGGAGGGTGGCGCGGCGGCCTCGCCGTTCGTGGCCACCGAGCGGGGGCCCAGCTTCTTGGACGGCGCAGGCGGTGGGCTGCCGGGGATCAAGACCGGCCAGTGGGCCACGCAGCAGCCGAAGCGGCAACAGTACGTCCCGCCGTGCAATCACGTATGCCCGGCGGGCAACGACGTGCAGGGCTTCCTGCATGCGCTGGCCCGGGATGACACGGACGGCGCTCTCGAGATCTTGCTTCGGACCACGCCGTTTCCGTCGACCTGCGGGCGGGTCTGCCCGGCGCCGTGCATGGATTCCTGCAACCGTGTAGAGCTGGACGGCGCCGTGAACGTACGCCAGCTCGAGCGCCTGGCGGGAGATACGGGACAGGCCGCCATCGAGCCGCTTGCGAGCCGGGGAGAGGAGGTCGCCGTCGTCGGCTCGGGGCCAGCCGGACTCTCGGCGGCGTATCAGCTGGCCCGGCTGGGTTACGGCGTGACGATCTACGAGTCGGGTCCGGAGATCGGCGGGCTCCTGCGAACCGGCATTCCCCGGTTCAGGCTTCCCTCGGATGTGCTGGACCGGGAGATAGGCCGCGTCCTCGGTCTCGGTGTCCGGGTCGTGACCAAACATCCGATCGATCGCCCCACTCTCCTCGACCTGACGCGCGGCGTCGACGCCGTGCTCGTGGCGACCGGGCTCCAGGAGCTCCGCGGGCTGCGGCTGGGGGTCGGGGACAGCGAGGCGGTGGAGCAGGGAATCGACTTCCTCGATCGCACGCACCGAAACGAGGTGCGCGTGGATGGGGAGGACGTGGTCGTCGTGGGCGGGGGTAACACGGCCATGGACGCGGCCCGGTCGGCGCTCCGGCTGGGAGCCAACAGCGTACGGGTCATATATCGGCGGACGCGCCCTGAGATGCCGGCGATCCGCGAGGAGATCGACGAGGCGTTGGAGGAGGGGGTGCCGATCGACTTCCTCACGCAGCCGATCGTGCTTCGGCCGGACGGCATCGACGGGACCAACGGCGGAAACCGACGGCGCGACCATCATCTCGTCTGCCGCCGCATGGAGCTTGGCGAGCCAGACGAGTCGGGACGGAGGCGGCCCGTCGAGATCCAGGGCTCCGACTTCGACCTCCCCTGCCACCG
The DNA here is from genome assembly GCA_030600085.1 of Gemmatimonadales bacterium. GTDB lineage: Bacteria > Gemmatimonadota > Gemmatimonadetes > Palauibacterales > Palauibacteraceae. The sequence continues at coordinate 6,516 of JAUVMT010000111.1, forward strand.
CGTGATCCTTGCCGTGGGGCAGTCACCCGACATGAGCGTGTTCCCGGAGGGCACCGAGGTGCGCGAGGGGGAGCGGCTACTCGGCCTGCTCGAGACGCCCGTCTTCGCGGTGGGCGATCTGGCCACGAACGATGGGACCGTGGCAGGCGCCATCGGAAGCGGGCGGCGGTCGGCTTTCCAGATGCACACGGCTCTCAGCGGCGAGCATCTGACGATTACGGAGCACGCGGCGGCTCGGCGGGACGTCGACGTCTGGCACGACGACGTCATTCGAGCCGACGCCATGCGGCTTCACCTCTTCGAGAGGCTGGCCGTCTCCGAGGGAGATGCGGTCGCGCCGGAGCTGCGTCGATCCACCTTCGACGAGATCCACACGGGTCTGACGGATGCGACAGAGGCGACGCGCTGCCTCTCCTGCGGCGTTTGCAACGAGTGCGATCTCTGCGTGACCTATTGCCCGGAGGGGGTGCTCAAGCGGGTCGGCCACGAGCTCGTGTTCGACTACTCCTTCTGCAAGGGCTGCGGGGTCTGCGTCACGGAATGCCCGCGAAACGTGATCCTGATGAGCCACCTATAGGAGCCTCGCGATGCCTGCCGAACTGGTTACGGGTAACCACGCTGCCGGATACGCCCTCAGCTCAGCCGCCGAGGCCAACCGGCACGCGCGTGGCGCGACGTGCGGTATCTACCCGATCACGCCGCAGACGGA
>JAUVMT010000229.1 GCA_030600085.1 Gemmatimonadales bacterium
TCGCGACAAGCGCCGACCCGCTCACGCTCGGAGGAGTCCTCCGGGCGCAGGCGGATCGGCATCCTGACGTCCCGTTCATCGTCTTCGGGGACAGCTCCTGGTCTTTCTGCCGATTGGAGACGGAGTCGACCTCCCTGGCCGCTGCACTGGCTGAGCTGGGCGTCGGGCCCGGCGACCGGATCGCCATCGACCTTCCCAACTGGCCCGAGTTCGCCATTACCCTGTTCGCCGCGGCGAAGCTCGGCGCCACGGTCGTGCCACTGAACCCGGAGCTCGCGCCGCGGGACGTCCGGTTCATGCTCCGGAACTCGGAGGCGACGGTCGTGGTGGCGGCGGAGCAGTACAGGGATCGTGACTACCTGCAGCTCTTCGAGACGATGCTGGTGGGCCTGCCGGCCCTTCAGTACGTCGTCACGGTCGGAGAGGAGGACCTCTGGTACGACGACCGGATCTACCAATTCGAGGATCTGGTCTCGGCGGGCCGCGGGCGTGAGCTTCCCGATGCCGAGCTGAACCCGAGCGAGGCCGCGTTGGCGATCTTCTATACGGCGGGGACCACCGGGAAGGCGAAGGGTGTGGTTCTGTCGCACGCCAACCTGTTGCTGACGTCGGGCGCCACGGGCACCTCGATCGGTTTGAGGTCCGACGACGTCACGCTTTGCGCGGTGCCGCTCTTCAACATCTTCGGCATGAGCACCCTTCTGGGAGCGCTGCTCAGCGGTTCCACCGTCGTTCTCCAGGAGCGCTTCGAGCCTGCCGAAGCCGTGGCGCTGGTGGAGGCCCACCGGGCCACGGTGCTGCACGGAGTCCCGACCATGTTCGTGATGGTTCTGCGGGAGGCGGGTGGGCACGACCTGTCCTCGCTTCGTACCGGCATCGTGGCGGGCGCCCCGGTCGCGGCCGATCTCGTCTCCAGGGTGCGGGAGGAGCTCGTTCCGAACCTGGAGATCGGCTACGGCCTGACCGAGACGTCGCCGACGGTGACGCTCACCGCTCCGGAGGATCCGGCGGAGAAACGGAGCGGCACCGTGGGCCGGCCGCTGGTCGGCGTCTCCGTGCAGGTCTGCGACGAGACCGGCGGCGCGCTCTTACCGGGCACGGAGGGGGGCGTCGCGGTCAAGGGGTTCAACGTCATGCTCGGCTACTTCCGGCAGCCGGGAGAGACGGCCGCCGCCTTCACACCGGAGGGTTACCTGAAGACCGGCGATATCGGCGTGCTGGACGACGAGGGCTACCTTCGGATCGTCGGCCGAGCCGGGGACGACATCATTCGGGGCGGATACTCGATCCACCCACGGGAGGTGGAGGACCACCTCCGCTCCCATCCGGCCGTGATGAACGCCGTCGTGGTAGGAGTCCCCAACGAGGTGCTGGGCGAGCTGATTTGCGCTTGTGTTCAGCCGGTCGAAGGTGCGATCATTACGGATGAGGAGTTGCGCGAGTACTGCGCTTCGGCGCTGGCAGCCTACAAGGTGCCGGATCTCGTGCGGTTCTTCGAGGTATTCCCTATGATGCCGAGCGGGAGAGTTCGGCGCGCCGAAGTAGCCGAATTGGCGCGCGCGGAGCTGTCAGACTCGGAGGGTTGACCGCCGAAGAACGGCGTCGCCCACAAGCCGCCGGGCTCGACCGGAAGCGTAGGTCGACGACCCGCCGGCACCGGTAAGTGGAGGCCCCGGTCGGCCTCCCAGGAAGATGGAGAGACTCCCCGCATCGTCCCCCTCGGGTGATCCCGAGGGCGAGATCGGGGGGCCTCTCGCCCGCGCAAGCGGGTTAAGTCATAATGAAAACGGACACTTACGTCCGCAATGACAAGCGAGAGGTAATGAACGACAATTATCCGGCGGTGCCTCACATGCCCGCCAACCAGCAACCCAGATCCCACAACGCCGCCCTCCTGATCGACTTCGACAACGTGACCATGGCCATTCGGTCGAACCTCGCCGTGGAGCTGCGGAAGCTGCTCGACTCGGACATCATCCGCGGCAAGGTCTCCGTGCAGCGCGCGTATGCCGATTGGAGGCGATACCCGCAGTACGTGGTTCCGCTCTCCGAGGCGTCGATCGACCTGATCTTCGCACCGGCGTACGGCTCCACGAAGAAGAACTCCACCGACATCCGGCTCGCGATCGACGCCCTCGAGATCGTCTTCACCCGGCCCGAGATCGGGACCTTTATTCTGCTCTCCGGGGACTCGGACTTCTCGAGCATGGTGCTGAAGCTGAAGGAGTACGGAAAGTACGTCATCGGCGTCGGCCTCCAGGAGTCGGCCTCCGACCTGCTCATCCAGAACTGCGACGAGTACTACAGCTACAACAGCCTCTCCGGCCTCACATCCTTCGCGGATATGGAGCGCGAGAGCCTGGGCCCGTGGGAGCTGTGCGAGCGCGCGTTGGAGAGGATGGTGGATCGGGGCGACGTGATGCGCTCGGATCGGCTCAAGCAGGTCATGGTAGAGCTCGATCCTAGTTTCGATGAGAAGTCCATAGGCTTCACGAAATACAACAAGTACCTGAGCGAGGCCTCCTCGCGCGGGTTGATCACGCTCCGGAAGCTCGAGAACGGCCAGTTCGAGGTCGGCGTACCGGCGCACAAGCCGGCCTCGAGCGGCCACGGAGCGGTCGCGTACGCAGACCGATCGGCTCCAGCCGCCGTGCAACAGGAAGCCGCGCCGCCGGCACCTAGGCGGTCTCGCGGCGGTCGCGGTCGCGGCCGCTCGAAGAGGCACGCCGAGGCGGAGACCGGGGGGGCGACGAGCGAGGCGGCGAAGCCGAGCGGCGGAGAGCCGGCAGAAGCGGACGCCACGTCCGAGCGACGTCCGGCTCAGGGACCGCGGTCGGGCTTCGGCCTGCGTGAGGCCTACAGCCTGCTTCGCGACGCCGTCAGCTCGCTGTCGCGTGGCGACCGCGGGGTCCGGGACTCGGAGGTGAAGCGCGAGATGCTGAAGCAGCGCCCGGGGTTCGACGAGGCCGAGCTGGGGTTCAGCAAGTTCACCCGCTTCCTGAAGCAGGCTCACGACGAAGAGATCGTGAACGTCAAACAGGGTGAGGACGGCAACTTCCAGATCGTCCCGCTCGAGTCGGCGGGGGACGGCCGGAAAGCCGATCGCGGCCGCCGAGGCCGGAAGGAGCACTCTGACGGGCCAGGGACGGAGCAAGCCGGGCCGGCTGCCGAGCCCGTAGAGTCCACCGAGCCCGAGCCAGAGGCAGCCGAGGCCACGGGTCTCGCGGGAGCGGACCGGCGTCGGGGACTGCGCCAAAGGCGGGGACGTCGCGGAGGCGGCAAACCCGATGCCCAGACGTCCCCCGAGCCGGGTCCGTCCAAGGAGCCGGAGGCCGACGATGAGCCCGCCGCGCCGGCTCAGGCGGCGTTGGATCTGGAGGCTCGGCCGGAGCCGAAGCCGGAGCCTGAGCCAAGGCCGAAGGCCGAGACGCGAGCGGCGCCGAAGCAGGCAGGCCTTTCGCGATTCCGAAGAGGAGGCCGGGGGGGACGCGGTCGGGGCCCGGGTGCCGCACCGTCGCAGGCCAAGACGGCTGAGATTGTGACCCCCGACTCGCCGGAGCCCGAGACGGTCGAGATCCCCGATGCGCCGCCGCCGCAGACGGCCGAGGTTACCCCAGGCACGGAGAGCCACGCGGCCGGGGATGTCGTTGAGCACATGGTCAGGAACTACAAGGGCGTCGGCCGAAAGACGGCGGAGA
>JAUVMT010000018.1 GCA_030600085.1 Gemmatimonadales bacterium
AAGAGCGGCGAGGGCCTCGAGCTCGAGAGGGGCGGGTGGGCCCGATCGCCTGAAGATCCTGAAGAAGATCCAGCGGCGCTCGCCCCGGGCGATCCTGATCAAAGCCCGTAAGGCGGCCTCGCTGCGCACGTTCGTTAGCGCACGTACCGCGTGAAGTCGCAGTTCCAGCGAATGGTCTTTGGACAGGGCCAGGTCGGCGGTCCTTTCGGCCAGCCCAGGGGAGCAACCGTCTTTGGCCGCCACCAGTCCAAGGGTGACGGCCCGCGAGTCGTCGGAGGCAAGGGCCGCCTCGATGGCCCGCTCGCGATCCGCCGGCTGTCCGAGAGCGAGCCTGATCGCCGCCCGCCTCACCGCCTCGTGCTCGTCTTCCAGAAACGGGGCCGCGGAGAACCCGTCCGGTGAGCCGAGGTCGTGCAAGAGCTCAAGAAGGTTGCGGCGCACGTACCAGCGCGTGTCGTCGAGTCGAGCCATGACCTCGTGGCCGATCCCCGATCCCAGTTCGACAAGACGTTGAAAGACCTTCCCCCGGTTGGCCCGAGATTCGATCGTGGCGATCGCGTCGAGCATGGCTGACGCGGCTCGGACGCCCGCGACGCCGAGGATCCGGTCGATGAGCGAGAAATCGGGCGTCTCCTCGGAGAGCTTCGAAGCGAGAAACTCCGATGCCACGAAAAGCTCTCGCAGCTGCCGCGCAGCCGGATTGTCGACCGCCGTGTCCTCGATGACGTCCAGAACAGCGTCGGGGGAGTCTCCACGGATCAACAGGTCGAATGAGCGACGCATCGCCTCGCCCGGCTGGTGCGTCTCGAGGGCCATCTGCAGCACTTGCATGGGCTCGATCGCCGTACGAGAACTCGTGTCCTCGCGCCTTACTGATCCTCTCTCAGTTGTCGCGACGGCCGCCAGCTCCGAGCTGTAGTCGGCGGGCATGAAATCTTCGGTCTCCCAGGCCGTCAGGAGCTCGAGCACCTGACGGCGCACAAGGCCCTCGGCCTGATGTTGCTGACCCGCATCCCCTCGCTGCGACCGTTGAGCCAGTTTCGAGAAGACCAGCCACATGGTGTCCGGCGTCTCGCGTTCCTCGAACCGCCCGGATTCGAGCAACAGCTTGAGCACAGCATCGACGCTAAGGGAACTCGCGGCGGCCGAGACGACCTGCCGGCGACCCGAAGCGCCGCCCGCATGCTCGAGCAGCTGTCCGAGCGCTCGCGGATCCAGCTTCGTCACGATGTCCGAGGTCAAAGAGTCCAGGACGGAGCTATCCGACTCGCGCGCGGCGGTCTCCTCGACGGCCAGAAGAGTCTCGGTCACTCGCCGGCAGTACGCTTCCTCCGAGGAGGCCTCTGAGATACGCTGCACCAGGCGGTCCGTATCCATGGAGCCCTCGAGGTCGATCGCGTCGTCATCGAGAGCGGCCTGCGCGAACGCCAGCCACACGTCGGTCTGCCCCCCGGCCGGTAGATCCGCGCTCACTTCGGTATCGAGACCGAGCTGCTCATACGGGAAGAACTTGATTCGTATGTGACGCCATGTCCGATCTTGGAGTGGCGTGACCGCACCTACCGGGTCCGAGTTCAGGGCTGCCAGAAGCTCCGAGATCTCCTCCGTGCCAACGGCCCCCCTGAGTCTGACGGCCGAGACTTGGTGCCGGTGCAGTCTATCGGCGAGGGTTGTGAGAATCAGGTTTCCCGGATCCGTCACCGCTCCAGCCACACTGAGCTGATCTCGCGCGACGTCGATCGAGATCTCGTCCCCGCCATCCAGCGCCGGGGCTACGAACTCCCGGAGCTTTGCGGCCGAGCCTTCGAGGGCCGGGTGGCCCGCGGGATACATGGCCTCCCGCTGCAGGGCCCGGCCGATCTCGGTGAGGAGCGCGCGGACGGGGTCCGGCAGCGGTGGCCGGTCGAGGCACGGGTTCTCGGACGAGATGGGCTCCGCGGCCGGTGAGTCCGCTGGAGAGGGCGTATCCGGCTCTCCCGGTCTCCTGCGCTCGTCGGTCTCGGACCCGGTCGTCTCGTCTCGCGCCGCCCCATCGAAGGCGACATCGCTCTCGCCGAAGGTCCCAGTTTTCATCCCCCCTCAGGGCGCGCAAGGACCGGACCAGCCGTTCGGCTGGCGCAAACCGTCATCACATAATGAGTTATAGTTCATCTTCGTATTGCGTTCGGCGTCAGGATGTGCATAATGCTGCAGGGGCAGTATCCTTGCAGTGCCAGCCTCGCTTACGGACACGAGATTCCGGAACGACACGTCGACGGGAGGCGAACGAACCCGATGATCGCCCTCATCACTGGTATCACCGGTCAGGATGGCTCCTACCTGGCGGAGCTGCTCCTCCAGGAGGGATACGAGGTGCACGGCATGGTGCGCCGCTCCTCCTCGGACCGGTGCGAGCGGATCCAGCATCTCACGGATCGCATTACGCTCCATCAGGCGGACCTGCTTGATCAGCTCTCGATCGTCGGCACGCTCGAGGAGGTTCGACCGCAGGAAGTCTACAATCTCGCCGCCCAGTCATTCGTGCCGACTTCCTGGAAGCAGCCGCTGCTCACCGGCGAGTTCACCGCCCTCGGCGTCACTCGCATGCTCGAGGCGATCCGCCATGTCGATCCTTCGATCAAATTCTACCAGGCCTCGTCGTCGGAGATGTTCGGCAAAGTCTCGAAGTCGCCGCAGGATGAAACGACTCCCTTCTATCCGCGAAGTCCCTACGGCGTGGCGAAGGTCTACGGGCACTTCATTACGGTGAACTACCGCGAGAGCTACGATCTATTCGCCGTGAGCGGCATCCTGTTCAATCACGAGAGTCCGCGCCGCGGCCTGGAGTTCGTCACGCGAAAGGTGACGCAGGCGGCGGCGGCGATTAGTCTCGGGCTCGCCTCCGAGCTACGACTTGGCAACCTGGATGCGAGGCGAGACTGGGGCTTCGCGGGTGACTACGTGAAGGCGATGTGGTTGATGATCAGGCGGGATCGCCCGGATGACTACGTGATCGGTACAGGTGAGACGCACTCGGTGCGTGATCTCGTCGAGGCAGCGTTTTCGCGCCTCGACCTGGACTGGCACGATCACGTCGTGGAGGATCCGGCCCTGCTCCGACCGGCTGAAGTCGAGCAACTCTGCGCCGACTCATCCAAGGCCCACCACAACCTCGGGTGGAGGCCTGATGTCGGCTTCGAGGAACTGATCCACATGATGGTGGATGCCGACGTGCAGGCGCTCTCGAGCTCCCAAGCCACGGGCGAGAGTAGCCGAGCGCCGGTGCCGGCTCACGAGACCCCCGACAAGGCCCACGGCTGACGATGCGGATTCTGGTTACAGGTGCGGCGGGGTTCATCGGGAGCCACCTCGTGGAACGGCTCTTGGAGGGAGGGGCGACGGTTCTAGGGCTGGACTGCTTCGACGATTTCTACGACCCGGCGGTCAAGCGAGACAACCTGTCACGGGCTTTGGAGCGGCCGGAGTTTCGACTCATCGAGGGCGATATAGGGGACGAGGACCTGCTTCGCCAGGCGATCCCGGATCCGGTCGATTTGATAGTACACCTCGCGGCACGGCCGGGAGTCAGACCGTCGATCGAGCAGCCCCTCCTCTATCAGGATGTGAACGTGCGCGGGACCCAGGTGCTACTCGAGTACGCCCGCGAGATGGAGGTCGGGCGCTTCGTGTTCGGCTCCTCCTCCTCGGTCTACGGGAACAGCTCCGAAGTGCCGTTCTCCGAGGATGACTCCGTGGGCCGCCCGATCTCGCCCTACGCGGCGACGAAGCGGCAAGGCGAGCTGATCTGTCACGCGTATCACCATCTCTTCGGGCTGGGGATCGTGGCCTTGCGGTTCTTCACCGTCTATGGCCCGCGCCAGCGGCCGGATCTGGCCATCCATCGCTTCACGCGACTCCTGAGCGGGGGCAATCCCATCCAGCAATACGGCGCGGGCGGAACGAGTCGGGACTACACGTACGTGGACGACATCGTCCAGGGGATAGAGGGGGCGATTCGGTATCTGGAGGCGGTGCCCGATGCCTATGAGATCGTGAATCTGGGAGAGAGCGAGGCCGTCGAGCTGTCTCGTCTTATCGGCCTGATCGCCGACGAGCTGGGCGTCACGCCCGAGATCGAGCGACTCCCTCCGCAGCCCGGAGATGTGGAGCGGACCTTCGCCGACATCTCGAAGGCTCGTAGACTTCTCGCCTACGATCCCCGCGTCGGCATAGAGGAGGGCATCGCGCGGTTCGTACGCTGGTACTCGGAGAGAGCCTAACGGGTTCTCTGAAGGAGGGTTGGGGGCGGCGCTCCGAGCGCTGCGGCGTTCCGCTACGCTCGCCGGTGGGCTGCGATTAGCACGTCCGCCACTTCCGGCCGGGTAAACTCGGCCGGCGGCCGCTCTCCCCGCGCCAGCATCTCTCGCACGCGCGTACCCGACAGGAACACTCGCTCTTCCGGCGACGATGGTGAGGTCTTCGCCGTCGCCATCTGCTCCGTCAACCGGCACCAGAAGGCGTGCTCGAAGTTCAACGGTCGGATCCCGAGCTCGTCCGGGTCGATCCGGTCGAAGATGTGCTGGGCATCGTACGTGCCGTAGTAGTCTCCGACGCCGGCATGATCCCGCCCCACAATCATGTGCGTGCACCCGAAGTTCCGACGGATGATGGCGTGAAACACGGCCTCCTTGGGGCCGGCGTAGCGCATCGCGAGCGGTAGGGCGGAGAGCAGCACCCGGTCCTGGGGGAAGTACTTTTCCAGCAGAACGCGATAGCATTTCATGCGGAGGTCGGCGGACAGGTCGTCCGCCTTCGTCTCGCCCACGACGGGGTGGACGAGGAGGCCGTCGACGACCTCGAGCGCGCACTTCTGAAGGTACTCATGGGCCCGGTGGATCGGGTTGCGCGTCTGAAACGCCACCACCGAGCGCCAGCCCAGATCACGGAAGCGCGCCCGCGTCTCCGCCGGAGTGAGCGCCTCGTCGTCCGCCACGCCCTCGGCGATCGCATCGCCGCCCAGGTAGTGGATCGACCCGGCGACGTACAATTCGCCCAGCCGCTCGAGGGCCGCCACACCCGGATGAGCGCTGTCCTCGGTCCCGTACACCGCCAGGCACTCGCGCTTCAGATCGCGGCGGTAGGTCTCCGTCACGTCGAGCACGGCGACCGTTCTGTCCCGGGCCGAAAGGAGCGCCGCCCGGTCACCGGGACGGAGCCGATCCGCCTCCTCTCCCCGTACGGGAAGGACCACCGGAATCGACCACGGCAAGCCCGTCGGAAGGGTCATGTCGTCGAGGACCCGGTCGTACTGCTCACGGTCCATGAAGCCCTCGAGCGGCGAGAGCGCGCCGACCGCCAGCAGATAGAGGTCGGTCGCGATGCGAGAGGACAGCTGCACCTCCGGCAGCCGGGCCGCTTCCGCTCGCAGGCCCTCCGCCGCCGAGGGGTCGACGACCCGATCGACGAGCCGTCCGCCGTAGGGCGCGATCGGATCGGCCGCGCTCACTCCGCCTTCGGAGCCGGATCCGTCCCGATGCTTCACGAGAGGGAAGAGGGGCGCGAGACCGCTCCCGCCTCGATGTATCCGTGCTGCCGCAGGTAGTCGACGATCTGATCCACGCACTCCGAGATCTCCCGATCCTGCGTCTCGACGACCAGCTCGGCCGCTTCCGGCGGCTCATAGGGGGCGTCGATGCCGGTGAAATCTCGGATCTTCCCGGCACGGGCCCGTTCGTAGAGGCCCTTCGGGTCACGATGCTCGCAGACTTCCAGGGGACATGACACGAAGACCTCCACGAAGTCGCCGTCCCGGCTCATCAGGTCGCGGACATGGTCCCGGTCCGCGCGATACGGGGAGATGAAGGCGGAAGCGACGATCGCACCGGCCTCCGCGAAGAGCTTGGCGACCTCTCCCACCCGCCGGATGTTCTCCGTCCGGTCTTCATGGCTGAAGCCGAGGTCCGTACAGAGGCCGTGTCGCACGTTGTCGCCATCCAACACGTACGTGAAGTAGCTCTCGTCGAACAGACGCTGCTCGACGTGAGATGCGAGCGTGCTCTTGCCGCTGGCCGACAGTCCCGTGAACCAGAGCACGCAGCCGCGGTGGCCGCGTCTGGCTTCCCGGTCCTCCCGCGAGACCGAACCTAGCTGCCAGAAGACGTTCCTCGATTCTTCTCGTATACGTTCGCTCACTTTGTTCCCTGCGCTGTTGTGCGCCGCCTGTCAGATCGCAATGAGGTGTCGCGCGACTTCTTGCACGATAGGCGCCACTCGTTCATGGATGTCCGGTCGGCCGCAGAAGATGCCTCGTGGTTGGACGGGCTCGGGCTTTCCGTACCGAAGCGGTCCGCCCAAACAGTCGGTGACGAGGCCGCCGGCGCCCCGGAGTACCGCCTCGGGAGCGCACGTGTCCCACTCCTTCAGGAACGCGACCGGGTGCACGTAGAGATCGGCATCGCCGCGCGCGATGCGCGCACATTTTATGCCCACCGAGCCCGAGATCACGACCTCCAGGGGGGCGAGTCGCGACTCGAGGTCAGCCAGCGCCGGATCCGGGTGCGAGCGCGACCGGATGAGGCGCAAAGGTTGGCCGGAGGAGCCCGAGATCCGTAGCGTCGAGCGGGTTTCGCTCGTCGTGCCGGGATCCTGCACGAGCCACGCCCCTCGGGTCACGTCTCCGAGGTAGAGTCGCCCGGCCGCCGGCTGATAGACCGCACCGAGAAGAGCCCTTCCCCTCTCGGCGAGGCCGACCATCACGCTGAACTCTCCGTTGCGTGCGATGAACTCCTTGGTGCCGTCAAGCGGATCGACGATCCAGAGACGCTCGGCCTCGGACACCTCGTCCGGCCGTCTCGACTCTTCGCTGAGCACGGGCTCCGCCGTCCGCTCGCGGAGGAACTCGAGAATCGCATCGTTGGCGGCGTGGTCCGCGAGCGTCACGGGATCTTCGGCCGTGCCGGCACCAGCCACGGCATCGCCGCCGGCGCTCTTGTCGCGGATCCCGAGATCGTCGCTCCCGTAGAAGGCACCGGCCGCCCTCCCTCCAACCAGGGCGGCACCGGCCGCGATCTCGAGAGCTGCCGACGTTTCGGTCGTCACCGGTTAGGTGCGCACTCGACTCAGGAGAACCAGTCCGCCGCCGAGGAAGAGGAAGTTGGGGAGCCAGGCCGCTACGACGGGTTGCACGACCCCTCCCGCTCCGAGGGCCTGGGCGATGCGGACGATCATCAGGAAGAGGATGGTCGTTCCCAGCGCGATGCCCAGCGACACCGGGGTGCCGCCTCGACGCGTCGAGTGGGCGAGCGGCACACCGAAGAGGACGATGATGAAGCAAGCGAACGGGTACGAGATCTTCAGGGCACGTTCGACGATGAGCTCGCGGGCCGTGCCGCCCGATCTTTGAATCGCGTCGATGAAAAGCCCGAGCTCCCGATAGCGCATCTCGGCCGGGTCCTTCGGGTCGGCCAGAAGCTCCTGAGGCTGTTCTCGAAAGTCTACCTGCCAGAGCTCGGCGAAGCCGAAGCTCCGATCCGGCGCCGGTCCGCCAAAGAAGCGCAGGCGGCCCTCACCCAGCCGCCACGCCGCTCTGGTCGTGTCCCATACCGCCTCCTTGGCGGTGACCACGAAGGTCGGATAGCCGAATCCGGTGCCCTCGCGGCTGATCTCCAGGTCGGTGATCTGACCGCTCTGCGCGTCGAGATTGCGGACGCGGTAAACCAGGCCGTCGTTTCCTCGAAAAACGAAGTTGCGGCGCACATTGTCGGCCCTCGACTGGTGTTCCCCGATGACCTCCGCCGCTCGCCGGGTCGTGATCGGCACGATCTCGGTGAGGCCTAGCGCGACGAAGCTGATCAGCAGCGAAAGAGCGACCAAAGGCAGCGTGACTCGATAGAAGCTGATGCCGCTGGCCTTCGCCGCCGTCATCTCGAAGTGCCGCGACAGGGTGGACACGGTGAAGACCGCGGCCAGGAACGACGCGAGGGGGAAGGCGAGAAGCGTCTGGTTGGGGAACTCGAAGACGTAGTGGAGGAGGACGTCGGGTCGGCTGAGGCCCCGTCCGAGGTAGACATCCAGATTGTCGGCCAGGTCGATGACGATGAACAGCAGCGGCACGCCGAGGACGCACGCCGCGAAAATGCGCAGGAACTGCGTCATCACGTAGCGGTCGAGAATCCTCAGCGAGTAGCCGGACACCTACCGCTCCAGGTGGACGGCGCGCCAGAGGGTGATCAGGCCCGCCGTCGCGAAGAGCACGTTGGGCGCCCACATGGCCCAGAACGGCGAGAGAATCAAGCGGTCAGCCAGCTCCTCGCCACCGATCAACGAGACGTAGTAGGCGCAGAACACCGCGAAGCTCACGGCCACGACCATGCCCATCCCGCCTCGAGGGTGCCGGACGGCGAACGGCGCGCCGATCAAGACGAACACGATGCAGGCGGCGGGGATCGAGAACTTCTTGTTGATCTCGACGAGGAACCGGTTCTGCCTCTCGAACCCGCTTCTAGCCTCGGTCTGATAGACCTCGTACTGCCGGATCGGATCCTCCGCGGTCACGAACCGCATCGCGCGCCGTAGGGCTTCCGATCCCTCCTCGCGGTCGGCGCCCGTGGTGTCCTCGGGGGCGAGGCCGATCAGCTCGGGCGGGCCGCGGGCGCCGAGCAGCACTTCGACGAGGGCGGCCGTGTACTGGGCGCTCCGCTCAGCTGCCGTATCGGCGATCTGCACGCCTGATTGCGCCTCGAGTCGCATCTGCGCGACGCTCATCTCGCGATCGCTGCGTCCCACGTCGTCCAACTTCAGCTCGTTGGAGACGTCGGAGATCCGCATGATCAGCTCGTTGAAGTAGAGTCGTTGGTACTCATCATCCTTGTCCTGCTCTCGCTCGTGGGTCACGCCGGAGAACAGGGTCAGATACAGGTCCGTCTGACTGGGGTTGTACGCCATGGAACCGCTGTCGGCGTAGATCAGCCGCGGGCGCTCTCGGTCCCGCCCGTCGTACAGAGCGATATCGCCCAGGGCACTTCGATCTCGATCGATCCGGGCCACGCGCAGGAACAGCCGCCCGGCGATGACCTCGTTGATCGTTCTCTCCCGAAGCACGAACGTCGGTTTTTTCCTCGAGATGCTCGTCAGGAGCACCTGGAGCCGGTGGTTGGACTCCGGAAGCAGGCTGTTGTTCAGCCACACCATGAAGCCCGCCAGGATCACGGCCGCCAGGCAGACCGGCAACAGGAGCCGGGTCATGCTCACACCGCTCGCCTTCATGGCTGAGATCTCGTTGTCCGAGGCGAGCCTGTTGAACGTGTACAGGACGGCCACGAGCACCGCCATGGGGAGGGTCATCGCCAGTATGAAGGGGATCGAGAGCACAAAGACCTGTGCGATCACCGTCCAGTGAAGCCCCTTTCCGATGAGGTCCCCGAAGCGCTTCACGACTTCGTTGAGGAGCATCAGCGTCGTAAGGAGGACGGTGGCAAAGGCGAAGGGGCCGATGAGCAGCTTGAGAAGGTACCTGGAGAGGATTCGAGGACGGATAGCGGTGAAACCGGTGCCGTTCCGGCTCTTCTTTCCGGAATCGACCCCGTCGCGCGAGGCGTCCTGGGAGGCGGCCTCGGCCGTGCCGGCAGGCGCAGGCGTCATCGTTATCCTTGGTTGAACGACTCGTGCTCCGGGTCATTCTCCCCGAGCCCGTGCAGGAAGTTCCCGATGATTCTACCGTATTCTCGGGGAGTTGGGATCCCCGATCGCGGCGTCCGGGTACCGGACCCTGCAAGCACCGTCCCCTCTTGGTCGCGACCGCCGCCATCGGAGGGCTTGTCCGGAAACTGGATCCAAAGGCGAGGGAAGAGATCGGATGGCCGTAGAAGACCGCGCTCGTACCTCCGAGTCGGCGACGCGCCGCGTCGGGCCGGTAAGGGGAGCCGGGGCGCGGCCCGACCGGATACTCTGGGTCGACGACGAGGCCGACCTCCTCAAGCCGCATCTCATGCTTCTCCGGAACGCGGGGTACGTCGTAGACCCGATCATGAACGGCAACGATGCCCTCGAGCTCCTTCGGACGGAATCCTACGATCTCGTGCTCCTGGACGAGCAGATGCCCGGCCTGAGGGGGATCGACGTCCTCAAGGAGCTCAGGCGGCGCGCTCCCCGCCTGCCCGTGGTGATGGTCACGAAGAGCGAAGCCGACTCGACGATGCACGAGGCGATCGGCCGGCGGGCGGACGACTACATCGTGAAGCCCACGAGTCCCCGCCAGGTGCTTTCGGTGGTGACCCGCCTGTTGGCGGGACCGGCACTCCGGCACGAGCAGATCTCACGCGACTTCGCCCGGCGATTTGGCGAGCTGCGCGAGAAGGTCTCGCACGCGGACAGTTGGAAGCAGTGGGCGGAGCTTTACTCCGAGATGGTGGACTGGGAGCTGCGACTGGAGGAGTCGAACGAGCGAGGCCTGAAGGAGATCCTGGACTCGCTGATGACCGATGTGCGGCGCGGCTACTGTGATCTCGTCGTCGACCAGTACGAGGAGTGGGTCCACGCCGGTGGTGAGCGCGGGCCGTCGCTTTCCGTGGACGTGCTGCCCCGGTTTCTGCAGCCCGTCCTCGGGGACGAGTCTGCGTTGCTCATGATCATGGACTGCATGAGGCTGGATCAGTGGCGGGCGGTCGTACCTCAGATTAGCGAGTACTTCGAGGTCGAGGAGACCCTTTACTCCTCCATTCTTCCCACCGCGACGCCCTTCTCGCGAAACGCGATCTTCAGCGGACTTTTCCCGGACGAGCTCGCGGAGCGGCACGAGAGCTGGTGGGGGAGTGGTGAGGAATCCGGCTACAACTGGTTCGAGGATGAGTTGCTCCACAACCATCTCGAGGAGTTGATCGGCGCTCCCGTGCGCACGCACTACGAGAAGATCTTCTCGAGCGAGGAGGGCGGGGCGATGCTCGGCCGGCTGGGCAGCTACCTGTCCGATGCTTCGGTGACCGCGCTGGTCTTCGGGTTCGTGGACCTTCTGACCCACGGCCGTAGCGAATCGAAGCTCCTCTGGGAGATCGCGCGAGACGCGAGTGCGCTGCGCCGCCTCACGGTTACCTGGTTCGAGCGCTCGGCCGCCTTCGAGGCGCTCAGGCAGGCGGCCCGGCAGGGCGTCAGGGTGCTGTTCACGACGGATCACGGCTCGCTGCACTGCCATCGGCCCGCCACCGTCTACGCGAAGCGCGACGCTTCGGCGAACCTGCGGTATAAGTTCGGGGATGATCTCAGGGTAGAGAACCCGTCGGCCGTCCTGGCCAAGGCCGAAGCCGACGCTCTCCGTTTGCCGCCCGGCGGGATCAAGACGAACTACCTCGTCTGCCGCGACGACTTCTTCTTCGTCTATCCGACGAAGCTCCGCGAGTACCAGAATCGCTATCGTGACAGCTTCCTGCACGGCGGCATCAGCCCTGAGGAGATGATTTTACCCGCCGCGCTCCTGACGCCGAGATAGGAGGCACGAGCTCGTGATCTATGTCGGAGTGCCCGCCTTCAACGAGCGGCGCACGTTGGGTCTCCTGTTGTGGCGGGTCCGGGAGATCCTCACGGAGCTGGAGCGGGACTTCCAGATGCTCGTCGTGGACGATGCCTCTACGGACGGGACGTCGGAGGTTCTGGAGCCCTATAGGCGTGTGCTCCCTCTGACCGTCCTCAAGCAGCCACGCCGGATCGGCTACTCGGCCTCCGTGGAGCGCTTGCTTCGGGAAGCGGTGAAGCGGTCTGCGTACCCGAAGCGGGATGCCTTCATCTGCATGCAGGGAGACTTCACCGATCCACCGGAGGCGATACCCGAGATGTTGAAGCGTTTCGAGGGTGGGATCGATCTCGTCACCGCCTCGAGCGATCGGGATGACCTATGCCCGCGCTCCGTTCGTTTCGCGCGGAAGGCCTCGGTGGTGCTCGCCCGTTCGTTGCCGACCCCACCCGAGATCTCGGACCCCTTCCGCGGCTACCGCCTCTACCGGTTATTCGTCCTCAAGCGAGCGCTGGGGAGAGCGGGCGACAGCCGGCTGTTGAAGCATCAGGGTTGGGCCGCGAACGCGGAGCTGTTGATGTCGGTCTGGCCGCACGTGCGGCAGGCCGACGAACTGGCAACGGACCCGGATTACTCGCGCCGATTCCGCCGCAGCCGGTTTCGAGCGCTTCCCCAGCTCTGGAGTGTCTTTCAAGCCTCCAGGGACCGACGGCTTCGCGGGCTGCGGCTGAGCTCAGGGGGCGAAGCGTAAGCTCTTTTGCGGGAAGCGGATCGCCCGAATAGTATATGTGTGCGCGCTCGCGCGACTTTAGAAGCCCGACAATGCAGGCCCCCGTTGCCAGGAAAGGGTGGGTGGCCGGAAACGATTATGGAGGTGAGCCGTTGGGAACGAACAGCTACAGCCCGAGTTCGCTCGAGAGAGCCAGAGATGAACTATTCAGCCACATCCGCCGCTGCGGCGTGCTCGATGCCGAGTTCGCCCAGCGGGAGGAGTGGCTCGCCGATACCGTGGGTTACCTGGCGGAACGCTATCCCGACCTCAGCAAGATCGAGCTCGGCGAGCTACAAAAGATAGGACAGCGGTACTGCATGCCGCCCAAGCGGCACGGTGATACCGACACACCTAAGGACGCTGAGGAGGAGAGTTCCGATATTGAAGGCGAGCGAGACGAGGTAAACGCAGCCTGAGTCCTGTCCCGATAGCCCAGGGCCGCCGGCGAATCCCGTCGGCCTCGACCACGATCGCCCGTCGCTTTCCGCAAGCTGCCGAGCGGGCCCGGGTACACTGTCATCCGAATGGACGCTGAGCTCCTTCTGAAGCTGGCAGCGGTCGTCGCGCTGGTCGCCGCGAACGCCTACTTCGTCGCGGTCGAGTTCGCGCTCGTCAGCGCTCGCCGATCACGAATCAAGGAGCTCGTCGACCGCGGCGACCGTCTAGCCCGGATCGTAGAGAACGCGCAGGAGAACATCGATCTCTCGGTCTCGGGCGCCCAGCTGGGGATCACGCTCGCCTCGCTCGGTCTGGGCTGGATCGGGGAAAGGGCGATCGCGGACACGCTGCAGCGGGTCTTCGTCGGATGGCCGAGTCCCTGGAGTTCGATCGCCACCCACACGACGGCGATCGTGATCGCCTTCTCGCTGATCACCTTCCTTCACGTGGTTCTGGGCGAGCAGGTCCCCAAGATGATCGCGATCATCCGCCCGGTGAAGGTAGCCAGGCTGACCGCACCGGGCCTCAAGCTGTTCAACCTCTTGATCCGACCGGGTCTCTGGCTGATCAACGGATCGGCGAACCTCGTCTTGCGGATGCTGGGCATGCCCGGCATCGACGCGCACCACACCGTACACAGCCCCGATGAGATACAGATCCTGCTTCAGGACAGCTTGCGCGAGGGAGCCGTCGAGCAGGATGAAGAGGCGATGATCCACGGCGTGTTCGAGCTCACGCACACGGTGGCCCGAGAGGTGATGACTCCGCGCCCCGATATCCAGGCCGTGCCGGCCGATGCCACGCTCGAGGAAGTGCTCGAGGTGGCGGCTCGGACCGGCCACTCCCGATTCCCGGTGTACGAAGCCTCGATCGACAAGATCGTGGGCGTGCTCATCGTCAAGGATCTTCTCCGCTGGTTCTTGAAGGACGACTGGTCCGGTTTCAGGGCGGTCGATGGGGCGCGCGCTCCCTTCTACGTGCCCGAGAGCAAGCACGTGGACGATCTGCTCGCCGAGATGCGACGGCAGAAGGTACACCTGGCCGTCGTCGTCGATGAGTTCGGCGGCACCGACGGCATCGTGACCCTGGAGGACCTTCTCGAAGAGATCGTGGGAGACATTTATGACGAACACGATGTAGCCGAACAGCCGGACATCGCCGTGAAGCCCGGCGGCCGCGTCGAGGTGGACGGCGGAATGTCGCTATCGGACCTTGTGGAGGAGCTCGATCTGCCCGGGATCGACGAGGAGTACGATACGGTAGCCGGCTACGTGATCGGCACCCTGGGACGTATCCCGGAGGAGGGGGAGCGCGTCATGCTGGGTGAGGCCGAGCTGGAGGTCCGGGAGGTGGCCGACAGGCGAGTCACACTGCTGGAGTTGCACCATCCCGGTGGCCCCGCGGACGGCGACGACATGCCGGCCGACGAGGAGACCGGCGGTCGAAACCTGAAGGGAAGGAAGCGGCCAGCATGAACGGGGAAGTCTGGAGTAGCGAACGGTACGATCGCGAGGCACAGCAGCTGTACGAGCGTGGAGAGTGGGAGAGCGCCCGCCGTCTTCTGAATCAAGGGATCTCGGACTACCCGGAGAGCCTCGACCTGCGAGTCTCGCTGGCGTACGCCGAACTGGCTTGCGAGGAGTACGTCTGGGCCCGGCGAGCGTTCGAAGAGGTGTTGGAGATCGATCCGGATCACGAGGACGCGCTGATCGGTCTTGGCGAAGCGCTGCTCAAGTTGGATCGAGCACGAGCGTTCGCCGTCTTCGACCGGGCTATGATCCTGGGCAGCGACGCCGAGGCCGAGCTCGCGCTGGCGATCGGTCGAGCGCTCTACCGGGAGGCTTTGTACGAGCGGGCGCTTGCGTTCTTCGAGCGGAGCCTGCGGAACGGAGGTCCGGCGGATGCCGCGGCGGAGATCGCCTATACGCTCTACAATCTCGGTCGGCCGGAGGAGGCACAGCCTTATCTCGAGCGGGCGCTCGAGGAGGACTCGGGGCAGCATGAGGCGAGGGTCTTCCTCGGAACGGTGCTGTACGAGAAGGGAGAGCTGGAGCGAGCGCTCGCGACGCTCGAACGGGTCCCACCGGCGGAGTTCTGGGATGCGCTCGCCTTGCGGCGGACGATCGAGCTGCTGCGGAGCTACCGTCGAGAGCCGGAAGACTCTCCGATGCTCGACCCGTATCTTTCCCGCCTCCGGGAGCTCACCGTCGAGCCCACTCCGGAGGATCGGCTGCTGGCAGCCCTGGAGACCAGAACCGAGCACACGTTCGCGCCGGGCCAGCTGGATCTCTTTGGCCTGCCCGGCCAGCCTTCGCACATCGTGCACGCGAGAGACGGTCGCGTTTACACCGGCGATTGGGAGGAGATCGTGCGGGCGCTGCGGGACAACGGTCCGGATCCCACGATGTCTTTGGGCCAGTTCATGCGGGCGGCCGCGAGCATCATACACCGCACGACCGGAATACCCGTCCCGGATGATGATCCGGAGGCCTTTATCCGCGGCTCCGAGAAGGCCGGCGCCCTGAGGCTCGGGCTATGAGCGTCGAGACTTTGGCGGCGCTGCTCGCCCGTCGTCTGGATGAAGCGGGTCGTGCTGGGGATGCCTCGGTCTCGGTCGCCGAGCTTCATCGAACCTTGCTTCCCTACCATATCTGCCGCGGTTCGGTCGGCTACGCCACCAAGGCCGAGTACGACATCGAGATGCTGGAGCTGCTCACCAGCGAGCGATACCTGCTTTCGGCGGAGACCGAGCTGCGCTCTGCCGTGAGGGACGAGGCGGCTTCGCCGGAGCCCGGCCTCGGCTTTCTCAAGAACTTCGCGGCTGCACAGCTGGAGATTCAGTCGGATCTGAGCACTGTCTTCGATGCCCCGGCATCCGCGTTGGCCGGCGAGGCGCCCGAAAGCTCTGCATTCGAACCCGCGACGCTTTCGGACCTGCCGGTCGCCGGACCCGCGGGTACGCCGGACGAGGATCTGCCGGCGCACGCGGCGTGCTGGAAGTGCAACCGCGAGCTTCCCCCTCGACCTGACCTGCGCTTTTGCGTGTTCTGCGGTGCGGACCAGGATCGGCCATGTTGCCAGGCGTGCGGCGAGGAGATGACCGCGGAGTGGGCCTTTTGCCCCAGATGCGGCAAGGGGGTCGCCGCGGCGAGCACCGCGAGCGCGTGATCCGAATCGCCCTTCTACCGGGCGATGGTATCGGACCCGAGGTCGTTCGAGAGGCACGTCGGGTTCTGGAGGCGGCCGAGTCCGCCGGCTGGATTTCCGTCGAGTTCGAGACGTTTCCGCACGGCGCTGATCACTACCTCACCACGGGCGAGACCCTTGGAGAGGATGCGTTCGCCCGGCTCCGCGATGACTTCTCGGCGATTCTAGTCGGAGCGGTGGGCGACTCTCGCGTCCCGGATGGAGCGCATGCACGGGACATCCTACTCGGCCTTCGCTTCGGCCTCGACCTCTTCGTCAACCTCCGCCCGGTGAAGCTACGAAGCCCGGACCTCACCCCGCTCCGGCTCACCGAGAACGAAACGATCGATATCGCGATCGTGCGCGAGAACACCGAGGGGTTCTATACGGGCTCCGGAGGCTCGCTCCGGCCGGGCACCGCGCACGAGGTGGCCATCAGCGAGTCACTGGCAACGCGCTACGGGGTCGAGCGGTTGGTTCGTGCGGCGTTCGATCTGGCCCGGCGCGATGGTCGACGTCGCGTGACGCTCGGCGACAAAGCCAACGCCGTCCCTCATGTCTACGGTTTGTGGCGGCGGGTCTTCCTGGAGATCGCGGAGGAGTATCCGGAGCTGGAGGCGGAGACGCGCTATGTGGACACCCTGGCGATGGAGCTGGTGCGGCACCCCTCCCGTTTCGATGTGATCGTGGCCGAGAACCTCCTGGGCGACATCCTCTCAGACCTCGGTGCCGGCCTCGTCGGTGGCC
>JAUVMT010000014.1 GCA_030600085.1 Gemmatimonadales bacterium
CGATATCCGCCGCCTGGATCCCGAGCTCCACCATGAGGTGGAGGAGCTTTCGCTTCTGAGCCAGCGGCGGGTCCTTCACCGTCGGGTTCTGGAGACCGTCGCGCAGCGTCTCGTCATCGAGCTCGACCCGCATCGCCGAGAAGTCGAAGCTCCCAGCAAGCTCGTTCCAGTCGTATATGAGGTCCTGCAACTCCATGCTCATTCCCGCCCTTCGCCGGCTTTCGGGTTCGCCTCAACGTGTGTTCTGACAGTAACTTCCGAGTGATCTCCCAGGTTCGCCGTGCCCGTAATACCAACGACGGTCGCGTGGTCGCCGATGACCGAGTCCCTCAGATCGCACTCCTCGATCGTGCTGTCGGCTCCCACGATGCAGTCCCGCAGGCGGCTTCGCCGCACCACGCTACCCCGGGCGATGCTCACGTTCGGACCCAACTCGGCCCCCTCCAGGGTCACGTCCTCGGCGATCCCGACGAGCTCGCCGCCGGGACTCACCGATCGCGCCAGCATCTCCCGGTTCGTGGAGAGAAGTGTCTCGATCTTGCCGCAATCGTACCATCCTCTCACCTCGGCGGTGTGTATCCTGGCGCCTCGGTCGATCATGTACTGGAAGGCATCGGTGAGGAAGTACTCCCCCAGCGGAGTCTCCGCGGCCATCACGTGCGCGATGCCTTCGAACATCAGCTCGTGATCGCGAATGAAGTAGACACCGATGTTCGCGAGGCGAGATATCGGCTCCGACGGCTTCTCGACGATCCTTTTCATGTACCCGTCGGCGTCCGTGACGATCACGCCGAATCGCTGGTAGTCCTCGACCTCCTTCGCCCAAATGATCCCGGCATCCGGAGACCGCGACTCGATGACGGACAGGTCGGCGTCGAAGATCGTGTCGACGAAGATGATGAGGACGGGACCCGACACGAAGGGCTCCGCGAGGCGGATCGCGTCCGCGGTCCCACGCTGCTCGACCTGCTCCACGTATCGCTTCTGCAGACCCGGGTACTCGCGGTCCAGGTACTCCTCGATCTGATCCGACAGGTGGCCCGTGATGCAGATCAGCTCCGTCACTCCCACGTCGACGAGTTGATCGACGACGTACTCGAGCACCGGTCTGTTCGCCACCCGCAGGAGCGGCTTGGGCGTCGAGTGCGTGTGGGGCCTTACTCGCGTCCCCTTTCCCGCCAGTGGTATAATGGCTTGCATGCCGTTCTCGTTGTTTTTTTCTCGGGGCCTGTAGCTTTCATCGCGTCGCGGACCGACGCACACGCGGATGTCGGAGGGACCCGGCGCGCGGAGCTTCCGGTCGACCGCTCCGTTCTGAGCGACCGACGACTCGGCAACGTACCCGAGCCGAAGTTCGCCAGCAACCGAATCCGGGGACGCAGGCGGCTTACACTAACGACATGACCAAGCCCACCCTTGCGCGTTGGTTGACGGAGCACGTGGCGGACACGAGGAGCCCCGATGGGCCCGACTTCCGGCTCTACGCCGCCCCGTTCGCCGGCGTCTGGGATTCGCTTCTCGACCAGGTCCACCAACGGCGCGGCTGGAAGCTCGTTCACGCGGACGAGGAGCTCGGGCTGATGACGGTGATGTGCGCGACGCCCGTGTTCCGGTTTCGAGACGATCTCACGATCTGGGTTTCCCTGGACGAGAACGGGCTGACCCGCGTGGAGGCTCGCTCGGAGTCGCGAGTCGGAAAAGGCGACCTGGGCGTGAACAGGAGACGGATCGATCGCTTGCTTCAGCGTCTCGACGGTACCGTCGGCCCCGCGGTCCGCTCGGGTCGCTGAGCTGCGTCGACCGGGCCCGCTCTTTCGGGCGGCAGGCCGATAGCGGCTATTCCGCTCAGGCGGCGCCGGAAGCCACCGTGGAAACCTCATCGGACGAAGCGAGCAGCACCCCTCCCTCGGAGCGAGAGATCACCGTGGCGGCGGTCAGGTCGCCGGTCACGTTGACGGCGGTCCGGCACATGTCCAGAATCCGGTCCACGCCGAGGATCATCGCGATGCCGATCGCGGGGTCCACGCCCGGCGGAAGGGCCTGTTGCAGCACGACGATCAGGATGATGATACCCGCCGAAGGCACGCCGGCCGCGCCGATCGAGGCCAGCGTCGCCGTGAGGACGATGCCCAGCTGTGCGGCCAGGGAGATGTCCCCCACCAGGACCTGAGCGATGAACATGGTGGCCACGGCCTGATAGAGCGCCGTGCCGTCCATGTTGATCGTCGCACCGAGCGGTAACACGAAGCTCGAGACCTCCCGACTCACGCCCAGCTTCTCCTCGGCCACCTCCATCGTCACTGGCAACGTCGCGTTGGAGCTGGAGGTCGAGAAGGCGATCAGGGGCACCTCGCGAATGCGCCGGAAGAAGGCCAGCGGCTTCACGTGAGCGAGGAAGCGCAATGCGGCCGGATAGACGAGCGTCAGGTGCAGCGCCAGTCCTCCGAGGACGGTGAGCGCGTAAACGAGGAGGCTCTGCAGCACATCCGCCCCGAACCGGGCGATCACCGCGCCGATCAGGGCGAAGACGGCGTAGGGCGCGAGCTTCATGATCCAGTGGATCATCACCATTGCCGCGTCGTTCACTCCCTCGAAGACGCCGAGCAGCGGCGCCTTGCGTCTCTCCGGGAGAACTGAGATGGCGGCCCCGAAGAAGATCGCGAAGAAGATGATCGGAAGCATGTCCCCGGAAGCCATGGCCTGGACCGGGTTTCGAGGAATCATCTCCAGCAGGACCTCGACGAGGCCGGGAGCCTGCTGAGCGATCTCGACCTGGCTCGCCCCCTCGGTGAGGTAGGTCGACCGGAGGCTTTCCAGGGCGGCCGGATCCATGTGGGAGCCTGGAGAGATCAGGTTGCTCACCAGCAGGCCGATCGAGACGGCGAGCGCCGTCGTGGTGAGGTAGAAGGCCATCGTCTTCCCGCCGATCCGGCCGAGCTTGGTGATGTCCCCGACCGTCGCGGTGCCGACGACGAGACTGGCCATGACGAGGGGTATGACCACCATAGTGATGAGGCGAATCCAGGCGGTGCCGGCTGGCTCGATGGCAACGAGAGCCTTTAGGAGCCACTCCACATCGAAGATGTTCGCCACCAACCCGGCGAGAGCGCCGAGAATCAGGGCGATCGCGATCTTCGTATAGAGTTGCATGCTCCGACTCGTCGATGAAATCAGGAAGATGGCCTGCAGTGGCCGGCAAGATAGGCGTGCCCCGTGCGAGGCGGTAGGCCGCGAACGTATGTTGTGGTCCGCATTTCGGCGCTCGCCGCCGGCCGCGACCCCGAGGCTCTATGACACTCGATTCTCCTCGACAAGGGCGGTCCATTCCGCCGCGGCGCGCGACGCTCGCCTGCCTGCCCGCCCTGGTGCTCGCGCTGGCGTGCTCCGAGGAGGTCGAGCCTCCGCTGGAAGTCCCTCCCGATCTGTCGACGGATGCGGAGCGGGTGGCGATTTCGCCCGCCGAGTACTCCACGGAGATGGCCTTCGTGGGCTTCGCGCCTCGCCCAGTCCGGCTGTTCGCGAGGTTCGTCCACCAGACGTCGGAGAAGTACCTGGAACGATCCTACGGTGGTTGGCTGGAGAGCGGCGGCTCGTGGCAGCCCTTGGCCCCCCTTCGAGACAGACTGCCGGTTCCGAGGGCGGCCTGGAGGGTCCTTCCGGGCGGCCCCTGGCGAGTGATGGCCGCCAAGGGAGGGGAGGTCGCAGGCCTCGTGTATCGTGACGCCTCGAGCGAGTTCCGGCTGACGCCGGGTGAGCTCGTGGCCGAATGGACGGGCGAGACCGGCCAGAGGGAGGCTCTGTTGCTCGCCCAGGTGCAGCAGGGCGACTCCCTGCAGAACGGGTTGCTTGTGCTGCGGCGCTCCGCGCGTCTCCGGACAGAGGCCTCCGAGGGCACCGCGCCGAACCCAGGCTCCGACAGCCTGCCGGCGTCGAACGTGGTGGGCCTCAGGGCGCAGCTGTTCCTCCTGGTCGACTCGCTCAACAACGGTCTCCTCGTTGCCCGCGATGCCGACGACCCGGACTCGACGGCGATAGCCTGGACCTGGGTGGGCTCGATCGCCAATGAGTGGACGGACGTGCTCGTGCAGCCTCCGGAGGATGTGAGCCGGGCACTGGCGCGCTGGCTCGTCGAGCTTCCAGAGGCCGGGATCACGGCCCGCTTCCGTATGGAGCCCCTGCCGGAGGACTCCGCGGCTGGAGGCCTCCGGAACGAGCGGATACCCCACCCCTTTGCCATCCAGGGGAGACTCGAGATCCTCGGCAACGAGCAGCCCGCCTCGGGCCTCGGCGTGGAGAGCCGAAGCTGATGACCTGGGCTCGCGCCCTTCTGACGATCTTCTTCGGCGCCGTGGCCGGCGGCGTTACCAACCGCGTGGCCATCTGGATGCTCTTCCATCCATACGAACCGCCACGCCTTTTCGGTCGAGCCATCTCATGGATGCAGGGAGCTCTGCCGAAGAACCAGGCACGACTGGCCGCCACCGTCGGACGGGCGGTGGGGACCCGGTTGCTGACCGCCGACGACCTGGCAGCGGAGCTCCAGGATGAGGAGCTGCGGGAAACCTTCGAGACGAGAATCCGCGAGATCCTCGAGGATCTGATCGAGGAAGAGCACCCCGCCCTGTCCGAGATCCTTCCCGAGCGCGTGCTCGAGGAAGCCGAGACCCTGCTGGGTCAGGTCTTCGACGAGCTCGTCGAGCGGGCGATCGCCGGACTGGACTCCCCCGGCTTCGCGGCGGAAGCCGAGCAGCTGCTGGAGGCTTCGGCCGACCTTCTGGAAGGCGAGCGCCTATCCGAGACACTCGACGAAGAGAGGCTCCGCGCTCTGCGCGAACGAGCCGGGGAGTGGCTCGGCGAGCTGGTCGATTCGCCCGCACTGGAGACGACCGTGGAGCGACAACTCGAACGGCTGGGAACAGAGCTGCTTCGCCCCGGCCGTACGCTCGAGGAGATGATCCCGGCGCGGCTCGTATCGACTGTCGAGCACGCCACGCAGGATTATCTGCCCCTGGTGATGGAGAAGCTGGGCCGTCTCCTCGAGGACCCCGACGCCAGAGAGCGCGTCGAGAAGGTGGTGCGGCAGCTCCTGGACCGGTTCATGTCCGACCTTCGTTTCCACCAGCGGGTGATCGCCAAGCTGATCATCACGGAAGAGACCGTGCTTCGCGTGATCGACACGATCGAGGCGGATGGTGCCGATCGCCTGAGCGAGTTACTCCGCGAATCAGAGGTCCAGGACGCCATCGCGAGGGGGGTGAACGAGACGATCGTCGAGTTCCTGCGCCGCCCGATCGTCAGCGTCCTCGGCAGCCCGGACGAACCGCAGGTGGAGAGCGCGCGAGAGGCCCTGGCGGAGTGGATCGTCCGGACGGCGCGCGATCCGTCGGCCCGTGAGTTCCTCCTGGATCAGGCCGAAGAGACGGTGGAACGCGTCGGGGATCGCAGTTGGGCCGATGCGCTCCGCACCCTTCCGGCGGCACGCCTCGGAAGCTGGATCGCCTCTGCGCTGGGGACCGAGCCGGGTCGGCAACTGATCGCAGCCGCGAGAGAACCGACCGTGCGGTGGGCTCTGACGCGGCCCATCGGACGACCGGGCCATCTTCTGGGAGAGGACGCGGCCGCTCGGCTGGGTGGCACTCTGTCCCCACACATCTGGAGCTGGATCACCCGTCAGGTTCCCGAGATTGCCTCGCGCGTGCGCGTCGCGGAAAGGGTCGAAGAGAAGATCCGGGATTACCCTCTCGCTCAGCTCGAGACGCTGGTCCGCTCGGTGACCGAGCAGGAACTGAAGCTGATCGTGCGCCTCGGCTACGTTCTCGGCGGGGTCATCGGCACGGTACTCGTGGGGATCACGATCCTGATCGGCTGACCACGATCCTCTTCGGCTGACCACGATCCCTGATCGGCGCGGCGGATCAGCTCGAGTTTTCGCGGGAGCGGCGGTACATCTCGGCAGCCCGATCGGGCTGCTGCAGGCGGTCGTAGACGATGCCCATGACGTAGTAGGCGCGCGTGCTCGGCTTGAGCTCCACGGCCTTGCGCAGGGCATCCAGCGCCTCCTCCCAGCGCGCCAGGTAGTTGAACGATTCGCCCATGTAGACGTAGGCCGCGGCGCTCTCCGGATCCAGCTCGATGGCGCGCTGGAAGCCCTCCGCGGCATCCCGGTAGAGCCCGCGTCGGAAGTACACGAGGCCGAGGTTGAGGTGGGCATCCACGCTCCCGGGCTCAAGGCGAAGCGCCCGCCGGAGCTCGGATTCAGCCTCATCGTAGCGGCCCAGTACGGCGAGGACGGCGCCAACGTTGGACAGAAGCTGAACGTTCTCAGGATCGAGCTCCGCCGCGCCCCGGTACTCCTTGAGCGCCAACTCGGGCTCACCCAGCCGGTCGTAAACGAAGCCGAGGTTGTTGCGCGCCTTGAGGTGACGAGGGTTGATGGCGAGGAGCTCGGCGTACGCGCGTGCGGCATCTCGGAGCTTGCTCTCCTCGGCGAGATCCCTCGCCTTCCGGTACAGCTCCTCCTGCTGCTTCCTCCGCGAAACCGGCTTGGGCTCGTCGCCGTCGGCAGCGGACACGCCATCCGAAGCCGGGGACGCGGCGGCATCGGCAGCGGCCACAGCATCCGTGGCCTCGTGCTCGTCCCTGCTTGCCTCGGGCCCGGCCTCGCCAGCGACGGTTGCGGAGCCCTCGTTCGGCGCCCCGGCCTCGCTGGCGACGGTTGCGGAGTCCTCGTTCGGCGCCTCGGCCGCGGGTGCCTCGCTTCCACCCGCGTCCACGATCGACGCCTCTCTCTTCTTCTTCCTGGCCAAGCTCAGTCCTCTGGGCTCTCCGCGACGCTGCGCGCCACCCATTCGATGTAGCTGTCGGATCCTCCGAGAACCGGAAGCACGATGAATTCCGGCTCCTCGTACGGATGCATCGCACGGACGGAATCTTCCAGAGGCCCCGTGCGCGCCTGCGTCGTCTTCAGGATCGCGAGCGCCTCGCCGGCCTCCTCGACGCTGCCCTTCCAGCGATATACCGAGGAGACGCCGTCCAGTACGTTCGCGCAGGCAGCGAGGCGATTCTCGACGACCCGACGGCCGATCTCGACCAGTGTCTCCCGGTCCGGGCCCGTCACGAGAACGATCACGATCCCCGCGTCCTCGGTCATCGGGAGGAGTCGGCCGCCAACTCGCGCTGCGCCTGTTCGTACACCCGCTCGATCCGCTCCGCGTACCGCTCGGCCACCACCTTCCGGCGGACCTTCTGGGTGGGCGTGAGCGTGCCAGCCTCGATCGTGAACGGCTCATCCAACAGAATGACCTGCTTCGGCCTCTCGTAGCCGGAGAACTCCTGGAGCTCTCGATCCATATCCGCCAGGAGATGTCGGGCCGCGGCCGGCTGCCGAGTGAGCTCTTCCGGACGGGAGAAGTCGAGCCCTTCGCTCCGACCCCATTCCGCCAGCCGTTCGAATTCCGGTACGACGAGCGCAACGACGAACTTGCGTCCGTCTCCCACCAGGACGACCTGATCCACCAGCCGGCTGCGCTTGAGGGTCTCCTCGATCGGCTGGGGAGCGACGTTCTTGCCGTACGAGGTGACGATCAGCTCCTTCTTCCGGTCGGTGATCCGCAGGTAGCCGTCCCGATCCAGTTCGCCGATATCGCCCGTGTGAAGCCAGCCGTTCGGCTTGATCGCCTCCTTCGTGGCCTCTTCGTTCCGGTAGTATCCCAGCATCACGTTTCGCCCGCGGCAGAGGATCTCCCCGTCGTCCGCGATGCGCACCTCCACGCCGTCGATCGGGGTTCCGACGGTGCCCAGCCGAGGAGCTTCCTTCGGGTTGAGCGAGATGACGGGCGAGGACTCCGTCAGCCCGTAGCCTTCCAGCACCGGCAGGCCGGATGCCCAGAAGAACTTGGCGATCCGCGCGGAGAGGGGTGCGCTTCCGCTCACGAAGTAGCGGATCCGCCCACCCGTTCGGGCCCTCAGCTTCTGAAAGACGAGCCTGTCGGCGATCCTGTACTGAAACGCCAACCACGGACCGGGGCTCTCCCCGGCCAGTCGAGCGTCGGCGACGCGTTCGCCCACAGCCTTCGCCCACCAGAAGATCCGCTCCTTCGCTCCGCCCGCCGACGTCGCCGCAGCCACCGTGGCATCGTAGACCTTCTCGTAAAAACGGGGGACGGCCATCATGAAGGTGGGTCGCACCTCCAGCATGTCCCGCGGGACCGTCTCGACCGACTCCGCGAACGCGCGGGGCGCGCCGCAGTGCCAGGTGCAGAAGTGTCCCCCTGTGCGCTCGAACACGTGCGACATGGGCAGCCAGGCCAATACCATGTCGGACCGCCGAAGCTCGAGCCGCCGCGAGGCCAGGACGGTGTTGCTGAACAGGTTGTCGTGGGAGAGCATGACGCCCTTCGGCGGGCCGGTCGTTCCGGAGGTGTAGATCAGCGTAGCGAGGTCGTCGGGACTCGTTTTTCGCGCGTAGGCCTCGTATCCGTCGTGAAGATGAGCCTCGCCCCGTCCCCGGGCCTCGAAGCTCTCCCACGAGATGAGCTCGAAGGGAACGTCGGGGGAACCAACGGGATCGAACGGGATGACGTGCTTCAGGTCGGGCATCTGGTTGGCGGCCTCGACCAGCTTGGCCAGCTGATCCGCGTCGGCCACGAAAGCGGCATGGGCGCCGGCGTCCCTCAGTATGTAGGCGATCTGATCGGCGGTCAGCGAGTCGTAGACGGGTACGCTGACGACACCCGCCATGACCATGGCGAAATCGAGCAAAGCCCACTCGTAGCGCGTCGCCGAGATGATCGCCGCCCGATCGCCTCGCTCGAGCCCGAGAGACCGGAGAGCCAGCGAGAGATCGCGGACGATCTCCGAGACCTGGCTGTACGTCCGAGGCTCCCACTCCGCCTCACCACGCCGCACCACCAAAGCCGTGGCGTCGGGATGCTCCCGAATGGAATCGAGGTACAGGTCGACGAGCGTCCCCGGAGGAATGTCAGCCGTCGATCCATCCCGTCGTCGCCGGAGGGCGTCGGTGTCAGCCGGCACTACGCCTCCCCTTCAGCGTCTCCGCCGCGCAGCTGGGCCAGTGTGGCCCGGGCATGGTCGACGCGCTGCTCCACTTCGGTCCCACCCGGCTTGTCCGCGTCGAGAAAGCGATCGAGATGCTCGACGGCACTCGCGATTTCGCCGCGGTTCAGCTGAACGAACGCGAGTCCGTAGTGGGCGGAAGCGCTGCCCGGCCTGTGCTCGAGCGCTCTCTCGTACATCTTCGCGGCGTCGTCGGGCAGGCCCATCCGAGTTTGGATGACTGCCATCTGCTCCATGGATGCGACGTCGTCGGAACGTTGCTTGAGGGCAAGTCGAAACGCTGTGAGCGCGTCGTGTAGGCGATCCTGACGCGCCAGATGCACGCCCTCTTCGTAGTAATCGGGTTTCTCTTTCAGCCTGTGGCTGTCGTCGTCCCAGAACTTCCACCAGGCCATCTTCAGCTGCGCTTCTCGTCGGTTTGGAGGGAGGCAGATCGCGCGGGCCTGCCAGCGGTCATGGCTCGCGACGAAACTAGATCCGGCATCCTGGCACGGCAATCGGAGACATGGCTCAGACGCGTCGGGCGACGATTCCCCGCGGATCGACGACGACGGGGTCCAGTCCGGTGGTCCGGAGAAGGGAGAGGACCGCCCCTTCCCGTGCCGGGCTGGATCCGAGGACGGCCAGGCGACCGGCTGGTCTCAGCACGCGCGCGGCTTCGGCGATGACATCCTCTCGCGCGCCGAGGATGGCCGCGGCGGTAATGCTGGCTGCGCGGAGGGGGAGCGACCCCGCCGGCGTGTCCGACAGTCGGGTCACCCCCGCAGACGGCGGCGAAACCGGCCCATCCTCCCGACCCCAGAGGGCGACGATCTCGCTCGCCGGCGCCAGCCTCGAGAGCTCCTCGGCCATGGCCCCCAGGCCCCGGCCGAGCAGGACGTATCCCGCGGCTTCGTGGAGCGAGAGCAGCGCCGCGACGAGAAGTGCCGTTTCGGCCTGCGGCCCGAACGATCCGGAAGGAGACTCGGTCGTCGATGGTTCGCGACCGGACCGGTCTCGAGCCTCGGAGGGCGCGAGAGCGAAGCACACGGCGCCGTCCCGAATCGGGAAGCGAGCCTCGCAGGCGGGACACCCGAGCCAACCGCCGATGACCTTGCGGTCGCGAAGCTCCCCGACAACGGCCACGAGCCCCTGGAGCGTCCCTTCGTCGTGCCGCGGACGGCATACGGGACAGACGAGGACTTCCGCGAGCTCGATAAACAAGGGAGCGCCTCGTCGTGGGCCGGGGTCGCGGGGGCGGAGCTTGCTCTCTAGGAGATGAACTGCGGTGACAGGACGAGCCGCAGAAACTCCTCGCGGGTCCGGGGATCGCTTCGGAAGAGTCCGCGCACCGCGCTGGTGATCGTCTTGCTGTTCTGCTTCTCGACGCCGCGCATCATCATGCAGAGATGGTAGGCCTCCACGACAACGCCGACCCCTCGGGGCTCGACCGCCTCCTCCAGCGCGCTGGCGATCTGCTCCGTGAGGCGCTCCTGAACCTGGAGCCGTCGCGCAAAGATCTCGACCAGGCGGGGCACCTTGCTGAGCCCGACGATCTTCCCGTCCGGGATGTAGGCGATGTGCGCCTTGCCGAAGAACGGCAGCAGATGATGCTCGCACATCGAGTAAAGCTCGATGTCCTTCACCAGCACCATGCTATCGTGCTTCTCCTCGAACACACCGTCCCCGATCGCCTCCTGCACCGAGGCGTTGTAGCCTCGGGTAAGCCAACGGAGTGATTCGGCGACCCGCTTGGGCGTGCGCTCCAGACCCGGACGATCGGGATTCTCGCCCATGCGCCTCAGCTGTTCCTCGATCAGCGCCTCGAAGCTGACATCGGAGAGGTGCGTGCGCGTTCCCTCTGGCTCTCTCTCGCCACCCGCGGAGACGGAGGGCTCTCGAGCCTCCAGTTTCAAACCGTCATCATTCACCGCAGTACTCCACGTGATTGCGTTGTGTCTCCCAGAGCTTGACCGAGACGAGCCGGGCTCCATCCAGCCGTCCGGTCAGCCTGTTCCAGATCTGCACCGTCAGGTTCTCGGCCGTTGGGTTGACGCCCTGCAACCAGGACACGTCCACGTTCAGGTTGGCGTGGTCGATCTCCGCCACGACGCGGTCGTTGACGAGGTCTCGCAGGCGCTTCACGTCCAGGACGTACCCCGTTTCCGGATCGATCTCCCCTTCGACCGTCACCTCGAGCTCGTAGTTGTGCCCGTGCCCGTTCGGGTTGCTGCACGCCCCGAACACGGCACGGTTTTTCTCATCGTCGTAGTCGGGGCTGTGGAGACGATGGCCGGCCGAGAAGTGCAGCCGTCGAGTGACTCGGGCCTTGGGCATTCCGTCTATCCGACTGAGGGTGAGCGCGCCTTGCCAACCCTGGCTGGAGTCGCGCGGTCCCGGATGGACGATGCTAGCGGAGGGTGGACCGGGACGCCAGAAAAAGGGATGTGAAAAAGGGCGGCTTTCGCCGCCCTGTAGGGGCCAGTGCAAGGGGTTTTATGATGCCCTTTCCCAAGGCCTAGACCGCGCCTCCCGGTTTTCCGCCTTCCCAAACCGGGCCTGGCGTCCGTCGAGAGAGCCGGGTCACTCGTTTTCGCTATCGGCTCAAAAACGAGCCTTACACCAACCTGCAGCGGTAATCTAACCAAATGGCGCGCCTATTGGGAGGCCGATTGCTCGTGCTCGCGACCTCGACCCTCTAGATTCGGCGAGCTTTGCCTCACTCGAGGCAGTAGTTGCCTAGCAGGCGAGGAGACATTTGCGCTCAACCGTCGTAGCGTCGCGCAGGCCCGTCCGACGGGTGCGTTCGCCGCCGTGCTCCTGATCGCGTTGGCCCTGCGCCGACTCTCCGGCGGGAAGCGACCTCCAGCCTCCGAGGCGACGCTCTGACCACGGCCCAGCTCTGGACCTGGACGCTTCTGAGCGTGTTCCTGGTGAGCCTGGTCTCGCTCGTCGGGCTCTTCGCGCTCTCCCGGGACGCCGTCCGGCTCCGGCGCCTTCAGCTCTACCTCGTCAGCCTGGCAGCCGGCAGCCTTCTCGGCGGGGCCTTCCTCCACCTGCTGCCCGAGGCCGTGGACCGGCTCGGCACGGGGCTTCCCTTCTCGCTCTACCTGCTCGGCGGCTTCTTCGGGTTCTTCATTCTGGAGAAGTTTCTCTGGCACCACCATCACGGAACGGATCACGCGGAGTCCGTGGGAGAGAAGCACCGCGCCCATGCGCACCATCCCGCGGCCGAGAGCGGCGATGCCAGCGAAGAATCCGGACCCGAGGCCCGGACACATCCGATCGTTACGATGGTCCTGGTGGGCGACGGCGTGCACAACCTGCTGGACGGGATGGTGATTGCGGCGGCCTACCTGGCGGACCCGACCGTGGGGCTCGTGACGACCCTGGCGGTCGTCCTCCACGAGGTACCTCAAGAGATCGGGGACTTCGGCGTGCTGCTGCACGGCGGCCTGTCCGTCCGGCAGGCCGTTCTGGCCAACTTCCTCTCCGCGACCACGGCGATCTTCGGAGCCGTGATCGTCCTCTGGATCGGTACCGAGGTCCCAGGATTGGAGGCCGCACTGCTCACGATCTCCGCGGCCAGCTTCATCTACGTCGCCGCCGCGGACCTCATTCCGGAGCTGCACCGATCCCGGGAGCCGCGCCAGGCGCTCCCTCAGGTATTGATGATCGGGCTGGGGCTGGGCTTGATGGTACTCGTGCGCGTCCTGCGGGAGAGCCTCGGCTGACCGATCTTCGGGCCCTGGTCTAGTCGTGCCTACGCGGGCTCGCTCAGCCGGCTCTTGATGCGGGCCAGGATCGCCTCCATGCCCCGGAGCCTGAGCGGCGTGACCAGCTCGACCAGCCCCATATCCATGTAGAAATCCAGCGGAACCCGCTGGATCTCCTCGACGGTTGCGCCCTCCAGGCCCTCCCGCAGGATCCCGGCGTAGCCGCGAACCGTGGGCGCCTCGGCCGGTGCATCGAAGTGGAGGTGGACCGCGCCGTCAGGGTCCAACTCGGTGGCGAGGGCGAACGGAGTCTGGCACTCCGGCACGTCCTCGAACATGTCGGAGCCGATGAGGTGGCGCGGGGGCTCGGGAACCCGGCGCGAGTAGTCCAGCAGCGCCTGGAGCCGCAGCTCTCGCGGCGCGGTCGCGAAGAGGTCCACGATGCCCTGCAGCTTCGCTGGGAGCTCGGAAGACACTACGGTCGAGGCTCCTAGGTGAAGTAGGAAGGCTCGTTGCCCGGCCGCCACTTGATGTTGCAGCCGATGCTGGCCTTCTGATCCTCGCCCACGGGCTCGCCGGCGAGCACGGCGTCGATCGCGGCACGGAGATCGCTCCCGGTCACCGGGATCCCGTTGCCCGGCCGGCTTTCGTCGAGCTCGCCCCGGTAGGCCAGGTCGCCAGCGGCGCCGAAGAGGAAGAAGTCGGGCGTGCACGCCGCCCGGAACGCCTTCGCCACCTCCTGCGTCTCGTCGAACACGAACGGGAAATCCCAGCCCAGTTCGTCCGCGAGCCGCTTCATGTTCTCGGGCGCATCCTGCGGGTAGCCGACCCGATCGTTGGAGTTGATGGCGATGATTCCCACGCCGCGGGGCAGGTAGTCCGCCGCCACCTTCGTGACACCGTCGATCACGTGCCTCACGAAGGGGCAGTGGTTGCAGATGAACATGACCAGGAGGGCGGGGCTGGCGGCGTAGTCATCGGGGGAGACCGTCCGTCCGTCCACCGCGTTCTCGAGGGAGAACGCGGGCACCCGCGTTCCGAGCGTCAGCATCGTCGATAATGTCTCCGCCATGTCGCACTCCGGTGTGGTCGCTGACTGCAGCCAGCCTCTTCGCGTGGCGTCGCCTGGAATATAGAGAGGCCGCTCACCGGCGGGCAGGGGCGAATCACGGCGCGGAAAGACCTCGCCCCGTGACCAGGTAGGTGGCGAAGCTGCCGAGCCAGTGACCTCCCTCGTAGAATTCGCCCGTCACGCCTTCCAGGCCTCGCTGCCGATGCTGGTCGGCCGCAGACCTGAGGGACGGAAGTCGAGGATCCTCTTCCGGCAGCCCCGAGATGATCCCCTCCAGCATCCAGGCTCGACTCAGGTTCAGGCCGTCCAGATGCGCCAGCTTCGGATCGGACCGGTCCGTCACGATCGCGGGCACCAGCCAAACGGAGCGGTCGTCCGGCGGGATTCCGGGAAGGAAGCTCTCCAGCCAATCCGCGTACTCGGCGGGACCCAGCACGCGGCGCATCAGGTCCGCTTCGGCCAGGCAGGGCGAGAGAAAGTCCTGTCCGGAGGGCTCGTAGGCCAGCGGGCAAGCGCGGTCTCCTGCATACAGGCGCCGGGCGGTCTCGGAGAGAAGCGCCTTCATCTCCTTATCCCCGGCGATCCGCGCCCAATCCAGGATCAGGCCGAACGCGAACGCGCTCTGCGAGTGCTCCCCGGCCCGGATCGGGTAGGCGAGTTTCGGCAGCCAGTCCCTGATCCGCTCCGCCGCCGACTCCTCCAGCGGTTCCAGGTTCCGACTCCACCTGCGGGCCGCAGCGTCATCCCATTCCCGCAGCTCGGCGGCGAGCTGAAGGAGCCAGGCAAGCCCGTAGGGGCGCTCGAAGGAGACCCGGCCATCGCCCGCCAGGTATTCTGTCTCCCGCTCGATGTTGGCGGCGGAGAGGCTGCGCTCCAGGGCCGCGCGTGCGGCGGGCGCGAACTCCGCATCGGGACTCACTCGCGCAAGGCGGGCGAGCAGCCAGTGGCCGTGAACCGAGGAGTGCCAGTCGTAGCAGCCGAAGAAGGCAGGCGTCAGCTCGCGAGGCGGTGCAACGTCCTCATCGCCCTGCAGGACGTGGGCGATCTTGTTCGGGTACTCGTTGTGGACGCACTCCAGCGCCAGAGCGGCGAAGCGACCGAGGGCGTCGATTCCTTCGTCCGACATTCTGACCTCCTGAGCAGCCGTGGAACGAGCCCCGCCGAGGCCGACCACGACCGAGAGCAGCAAAGCGCGGGATAGGGTCGCGACTCGCGCCCCTCGGTCGATCGCCATGACATCGCTCCTCACCTGGCCAGGAAGCCTCCGGTCGCGGCGAAAGCCAGGATGGCGAAGCTGCCCGCGGTCAATGCGTACGGCAGCTGGGTGCGCACGTGCTCGATGTGGTCCGAGGCCGCGGCCAGGGATGAGATCACGGTGGTGTCGCTGATCGGGCTGCAGTGGTCTCCGAAGATGCCCCCCGAGAGCACGGCGGCGACGAAGGGGGCGACGGGCAGCCCCAGCGACACCGCCAGCGGCACCGCGACGGGAATCATGATCGCGAAGGTCCCCCAACTACTCCCCGTGGCGAACGAGGTCCCGGCTCCCGCCAGGAAGATGATGGGAAGCAGGGCGGGCAGCGGAACCCGGCCAGCGACCAGCCCGGCGATGTACTCCCCGGTTCCCAGCTTCACGGTCACCGCACCCAGTGCGATCGCCAGCAGAAGGACCAGCGCCATGCCCGTCAGTCCGCCCGCGCCATGCAGGCTCACGCGGCTGAGCTCCTGGACGGAGATTAGCCTCTGGCCCAGCGTCAGGACGGAGGCGACTGCGACCCCCACGATGACCGCCCACAGCACGCTCAGCGACCCCGAGCCGGCCGACATCGTGCCGCCGCCCGTGATGTACATACCCACCGGCATCGAGAGCACCATCGCCGCCACGGGCAGGATCAGGTTGACGGGCCGGCGCGGAACCCCGGGCGCGGCGGGCGGCGCGATCTCTTCCGGATCGGCCAGCGCACCCGCGTGCTCCCAGTGCAGCTCTCCGCCCCGGGTGCGCTCCTCCGCCGCGCGCATGGGGCCCCAGTCCAGGCCGAACGCCGCCGTGGCGCCGGCGAGCAGCACCGCGGCCAGGGCGTAGAAGTTGAGCGGGATCGCCGCGACGAACACGGCCATTGGCGCGGCGACTCCGAGGGCGGCGAGCAACCCCAGGATGTAACCACCCCACGCGTTGAACGGAACGAGGATGCAGATCGGCGCCGACGTCGAGTCGGCCAGGTAGGCCAGCTTCTCTCTCGACACCCCGAACCGGTCGAAGAGCGGTCGGCACACCGAGCCGGTCACGAGGATCGTGATGTTGGATTCGATGAAGATCACGATGCCGATCAGCCATGCGAGCAGCTGCGCCCGGCGGCCGTCCGTGACCCAGCGCCGGCGCTCCACCCACGCGACGAAGCCGTCAACGCCGCCGTTCGAACCCACGATCGCGATCAGCGAGCCGACCATGAACGTGAAGAGCAGGATGCGGGCGTTGCCGGGCTCGCCAAGCACGGCGATCGTCTCGTTCACCGCTCGCGCCGCACCCGCCAGCGGGTCCCAGCTCTCGACGATCGTCCACCCGAACCAGATTCCAGCCGCCAGCGAGAGGTAAACCTCCCGCGTGTAAACGGCGAGAACGATCGCCAGCAGAGGCGGCAGTAGCGATAGGACGCCGTAGTCTGGCATCTAGCGAAGATTCAACGGCTTACGGAGCGCCGTCAAGCGAGGACGCTCTCGAGAGCGCGGCGGAGGTTGCCCCCCAGGACCGCGCGGACCTCCTCTCCATTCAGGTCGGAAGCGGCCAGCCCCGCGGTTATCTTCGGCAGATCCCTCACATCCTCGAGCCCCTCCGGCAGCGCGATCACGCCGTCGAAGTCGCTGCCGAGTCCGACGTGCTCCGGCCCGACGACCGAGATCGCGTGGCGGAAGTGGGCGAGCAGGCGCTCAAACGGCACCGGCGTAACTTCCTCGGATACGGCGCGGGCGAGCACGCTCCGTGGGTTGGAGCCGGTCTCGGTGCCCTCCGCCTCGAGCCTGGCCCCGACCTCGCTGGAGGCGCGCCAGAACTCCGCGTCCAGATAGCCGCTGAAGAAGACCACTCCGAGCACGCCGTCTCGTCGTGCGAGGAGCTCCAGCAGGTCGTCGGGCAGGTTGCGGTGATGGTCGGCGATGCGTCGGACGCCCGAGTGCGACGCGATGGTCGGCCGCTCGGCCATTTGGAGCACGTCCCGTGCGGTCGTGTCCGCCGCGTGGCTGATGTCGGCGATCATCCCGAGCTTCTCGATGCGCGCGAGGATCCGCCGCCCTTCCCGAGTCAGACCTCCGTGCGCCGGCTCGAGACCCGAGGCGTCAGCCCACGAGGTATGGGCCATCCACGTAATGGTGAGGCAGCGCACGCCCACGTCGTACAGGCGATCGACTTCGTCGGGGCTCTCGACCCCGTACGCTCCCTCCACGCCGATGACGACCGCCACGTCGCCGGCCCGCTCGGCCTCGGCGAGATCGCCGGCGTTCAGCACGAGGCGCATCCCGGGCGTCTCCTGGAGGAACGTCCCGAACCGCGCCGCGCCGCTCAGCGCCTCCTCGAGCGGCCGCTCCGACTCCGGATCGCTCCACAGGGCGAAGATCCCTCCGTCGAACCCGGCCTCGCGCATCCGCGGCAGGTCCAGGTGGCCGCCCTCCAAGCGGCGGGAGAGATCCTCCCCGGCGAGCAGGCGGATCGCCGCGTCGTTGTGGCCGTCGAAAACGAAGGCGTCGTGGTGGAGTCGCAGAAGATCCTCGCTCAGCGGCGTGAGACCCACGCGCTCTCCTTCACGTAGTAGCGCAGCTCCCAGTCGGCGGCCTTCGAGATGCCTATGCGCGACGTGTTCACCACCTGCTCATCGGCTACCGGGTCGCCCGCACCGATCCACACCGGCGGCTCCCGGAGGACGTGGCGCTGGTGCTCGGGCCCTATTCCGAGTGCCTCGGTCAGCCGGGCCGGTCCGTTGGTGAGCTCATCCCGGCCTCTGCGGGAGCGCATGACCTCCGTTCCGTCCACCGGCTCGAGGGCACGGATCAGCACGGCGGCAGGGTGACCCTCCCGGTCGGTCACGGCGTTCAGGCACCAGTGGACCCCGTAGTTCTGATGGATGTAGGCGGTGCCCGGCGGGCCGAAGAGTGGGTCGTTCCGCCTCGTTCTGCCGACTCGCGCCGCGGCGTGGCACGCCGGGTCTTCGGGTCCGGTGTACGCCTCCGTCTCGACGATCCGGCCGGCCGCCCGACCCTCGCGGCTCTCCGATACGAGTATCTGGCCGAGCAGCGCCCGCGCGACATCGCGTGCCGGGCGGGCGTAGAAGCCACGGGGGAGAGGGTCGAGCGCCCCGAGCCGCTGGAGATGCAAGGCTTCGGGTGTCGCCGCGCTCCTACCCGCCCTCGGCCGCGCGGCCTGCGATGACAGCGTCGGCGCGGCGTCCGGGCAGGATGGAGCGGATTCGATCAGGATCCTTGTCGATCACGTCGAAGACATCCGTTCCGAGCTCTGCGGCGAGGGTCTCCGCCGTCTTTCGGCCGACGCCCTTGTAGTTCCTGACCATGTGCTCAACGACATCCCCGGCCGCGTGGCTCTCCGTGCCTGGGGTAACCTCGGCCGTGCCGGGGGGACCCTCTGCCGTCTGCGGCGCCTGCGCATCGGAGATCTCGACCGTCTCGGGCTCCGGCGAGTCCGGGGTCACAACCTCAGCCGTCTTGGCCTTCGACGGTGCGGCACCCGGGCCCCGACCGCGTCCCCCCCGGCCTCCTCTTCGGAATCGCGAAAGGCCTGCCTGCTTCGGCGCCGCTCGGGTCTCGGCCTTCGGCATTGGCTCAGGCTCCGGCTTCGGCTCC
>JAUVMT010000022.1 GCA_030600085.1 Gemmatimonadales bacterium
ACCGCGTGGTCGTGCTCGTTCCCACGTATGGGCAGACGCCGGGCTTGGCCGAGGGGTTCGGAGCACAAGTCGCGACATTCGCTCTCGAGGAGAGCCTTTCCTGGCAGCCGTCTCCCGGAGCCGCCGAGGCGACGATCACGCCGGACACGCGGCTGGTGGTGGTCACCAACCCGTCGAATCCGACCGGCTCGACGCTTAGCGCGGAGGCGATCGATGAGATCCTCAGCGCCTGCGAGCGCAGCGGCGCCTGGCTGCTGGCCGACGAGGTCTACGTGGGCGCCGAGGCGGAGGGCGCCGAGACCCCCAGCTTCTGGGGCCGCTACGAGCGGACGCTCGTGACGGGATCGCTATCCAAGGCGTACGGGCTCCCTGGGCTTCGGCTTGGCTGGCTGCTGGGTCCGGCCGAGGAGATGGAGGAGCTGTGGGCCCGCAAGGACTACACGACCATCTCTCCACCCGCCGCTTCCGATGCCCTCGCGACCCGGGTGCTGAGGCCCGAGACTCGGCGGCGAGTGCTCGCCCGAACCAGGGATATCCTCGTGCGAAACCGCGCGATCGTCGATGGCTGGTTGGCCGGCTGCGAAGCGCTCGGTCCCTGGATCCGGCCGCGGGCCGGCGCGATCGGTATGGTGCCGTACGACGTCGGCGCGAACTCCTCCGAGCTCGCGGAGCATCTTCGGAGCGAATGGAGCGTTCTCGTCGTCCCGGGCGATCACTTCGGACTGGACGGCTTCATCCGCATCGGCTTCGGCGGAGAAGAGGCGGAGCTCGTGGACGCGCTCCACTGCATCGGCCGGGCACTGGAGGCCTACGCCGCTCAAAGCGTATCTTGAGCTGAGATGCTCAGACTTCATCCCTACATCTATCATCGTCCCACGGTCCTCGACGCGGCGTTGGAGCTGCTGGACCGGCATGCCGGCGACATCCTTCCGATCGCCGGGGGCACCGATCTGGTGCCCAACATGAAGCACAAGCTTTTTACGCCCGGCCATCTCGTAGCCCTGCGCGGCATCGACGAGCTGAAGGGGATCGAGCTCTTGGACCAACGGCTTCGAATCGGCGCGGCCGAGTCTCTCGACGCCGTCGCGGGACACCCGGTGATCCTGGAGCACGTGCC
Source organism: Gemmatimonadales bacterium (assembly GCA_030600085.1). Classification (GTDB taxonomy): domain Bacteria; phylum Gemmatimonadota; class Gemmatimonadetes; order Palauibacterales; family Palauibacteraceae. Next base: position 1,118 of record JAUVMT010000022.1, read on the forward strand.
CGCTCTGGCCACCGCCTGCGCCGAGGTCTCGAGCCCTCAGCTCCGCCGGATGGGAACGATCGGCGGCAACATCTGCCTGGACACCCGCTGCACCTACTACAACCAGACGCTCTTCTGGAGGAAGGCGCTCGGGTATTGTCTGAAGAAGGACGGCGAGATCTGTCACGTCGTGCCCGCCGGAACGCGCTGCGTCGCCGCCCATTCCGCCGACACCCCCCCCGTGCTCATGACCCTGGATGCCAGCGTCGAGATCGCGGGATCTGCCGGAGTTCGTACGCTCCCCGTATCGCGCCTCTTCACCTCGGACGGCATCTGGAACCGGCGGATGGAGCCGAGCGAGCTTCTGGTGGCCGTTCACATCCCCCTGCCGGAGCCCGAGCTGCGCATGAGCTTCCAGAAGCTCAGACCTCGCGCGTCCATCGATTTTCCGCTCCTGAACCTCGCCGTCGCCACGCGCATGGATGACGAGGGAATCGTGACGGAGCTGCGGATGGCGATCTCGGCCCTCGGCTCCTATCCGAGGCGCGTCGGGAAGGTGGAGGACGCCGCCGTCGGGAACCGGCTCACGCCGTCCGTCATCGACGCGGTCGCAGAGCAGGCGTTCCGCCAGTGCCACCCGTTGGAGAACATCATCGTGGACACCGACTGGCGGCGGGCGATGGTGCCGGTTCTGGTCCGGCGCGCCCTCAAAGAGGTCGCGGCACCCGGAGGAACCTGAATGAGCGGCAGTCAGTCGCCGAAGCTGGTCCCGAGGGCACGGGCCGTGGCGATGATATCGCTCTCGATCGGGACGGTCTTCACCTCTCGCACTGCCTCGTCCAGCGGCACGGCTAACACGTGAGGTGGATCCAGGGCCACCATGCAGCCGAACTCCCCGTCGGCCACGCAACGGACCGCTGCCGCGCCGAAACGAAGCGCGATAAGGCGGTCGTAGGCGGTGGGCGGTCCGCCGCGTTGAAGGTGTCCGAGGGCCAGGGCGCGCGTCTCCTTTCCAGTTCTCTCTGCGATCTGCTGCGCCAGCCGATCACCGATGCCGCCGAGTCTCGGCTGCCGTTCCGAGCCGGACGGCACCGTCTTCATCGTCACCTCGCCGCCCAGGGGCTTCGCGCCCTCGGCGACGCAGACGATGCTGAATCGCCTCCCCGAGCGTTCGCGCTCCATGATCTTGTCGCACACCTTGGCGATGTCGTAGGGGATCTCGGGGATGAGGATGACGTCCGCCGTGCCCGCCACGCCGCTGAAGAGTGCGATCCATCCGGCGCTCGCTCCCATCACCTCGACGACGAACACGCGGCCGTGACTCTCGGCGGTGGAGTGGAGCCGGCCGATCGCCTCCGTGGCTGTCTCCGCGGCCGTATGAAAGCCGAACGTCACCGTGGTCGCGGCCAGGTCGTTGTCGATGGTCTTCGGCACGCCGACGACCGGCAGCCCGAGGGCAGCCAGCTCCGCCGCGATGCGGAGGCTCCCATCCCCGCCGATCGCGATGAGCGCGTCGAGCTCCAGCTGCTCGAAGGCGGCCAGGATCTCGTGGGACCGGTCCCGACGCTCGACGGTCCCATCGGAGAGCTCGCAGGGCCAGTCGATCGGATTGCCTCGATTGGTGGATCCGAGGATCGTGCCACCGAGGTGGGTGATCCCGCGCACGTGGCGGGGCGTCAAGGGTACGACGTCGCCCGGTGCGTCCGGGAACAGTCCCGCATAGCCGTTCTCGATGCCCACGACCTCCCAGCCGCGTCGGCTGGCCGCGAGGACGGCGGCCCGGATGACGGCGTTGAGTCCCGGCGCGTCGCCGCCGCCGGTGTTGATGGCGAGCCGGCGAATCCCTTCGCTCCCGCCGGCAGGCGCCTCTCGCTCGGTTCTCGATTCGGCCATTCGGCTCTCCCGTGAAGCGGCTTGGATGAAGTGCTAATGTACGTGCTCGAGCGGTGGAGGGACCCTCGCCGCCCACTGGCATCGGAGCCCCGAGATGAACGCTAAGAACCGCTTCGGAATACTCGTCGGAGGGGGGCCCGCTCCCGGCATCAACAGCGTGATCGGGGCGGCTACGATACGCAGCACGCTGGACGGCGCCGACGTTGTCGGCATCTTCGATGGCTTCAGGTGGCTGATGCAGGGCAACGATCAGCACGTGCTGCCGTTGACGATCCAGGACGTGAGCCGAATTCACTTCTCGGGAGGGTCCTGCCTGCGGACATCGCGAGCCAACCCGACGAGCGATCCCGCCTCACTGGATCGCGTCGTTCAGACACTGACTAATCTCGGCATCACGGGCCTCATCACGATTGGAGGCGACGATACGGCGTACTCCGCCACCCAGGTGGCTGAGCGGGCGGCAGGATCCATCGGCGTGGTGCACGTGCCCAAGACGATCGACAACGATCTCGCCCTGCCGGCGGACTGCGACACCTTCGGCTACCAGACCGCGCGTCACGTCGGCGTTCGGGTGGTGAAGACCCTGATGACCGATGCGCAGACGACCGCCCGCTGGTACTTCGCCGTGGCGATGGGGCGGAAGGCGGGCCATCTGGCCCTCGGGATCGGCAAGGCGGCCGCCGCGACGATCACCCTCGTGCCGGAGGAGTTCGACGACGGGAGCGCCCGGCTGGATTCGATCATCGACACGCTGACGGGGTCGATCATCAAGCGGCTGGCGGACGGAAGGTCGGACGGGGTGGCCGTCGTGGCTGAGGGGGTGGTTCTAGGGCTTTCCGAAGGGCAGCTGGGCGTGCTGGAAGGCGTCGAGCGCGACGATCACGGTCACGTCAGGTTGGCGGAGGTGGATGTCGGCGGGATCCTGAAGCAGGGAGTGAAAGCACGGCTGGCGGCATTCGGCATCCAGCCCACGATAGTGGCCAAGAACATCGGATACGAGCTGCGCTGCGCCGACCCGATTCCGTACGATCTCGAGTACACGAGGGACCTCGGGTTCTGCGCTTCCAGATGTCTGAGCGACGGCGGCAACGGCCTCCTGATCACGATGCAGGGAGGCAGCTTCGTGCCGGTGCCGCTGGCGGACCTTCTGGACGCCGAGACGGGCCGGATGGCGGTCCGGATGGTGGATACCGACTCCACCAGATTTCGGATCGCGCAACGCTACATGATCCGACTCCGTGACAGGGACTTCGAGTCGTCGCCTCAGCTCGACGAGCTGGCCGCCGTATGCGGACTCACCGCGGCCCGCTTCAGAGACGAGTTCGAGAGCGTGGCGAAGCCGTGGGCGGCGTTCTGAGCGGACGATGAGCGAGGATCCGCGCCCGGTGAGGGGATTCGGGTTGGTGGAGATGGTCCTGTTCGATCTGGACGGCACCCTGATCGATTCGCGCGAGCTCATCCTGGGCTCCTACCGCCATACGATGGAGGCCCACCTGGGCTGGGTGCCTCCCGACGAGGCCTGGCTCGTGAACATGGGCAAGCCGCTGATCGTTCAACTCAGAGGCTTTGCGGGCGACGAGAGTCAGGCCTTGTCCATGATGGAGACCTACCGCCAGCACAACGCCAGAACTCACGACGACGCTCTCCGGCCGTTTCCCGGCATGGATGACACCCTTAGGCGGCTTCGGGCCGCGGGCTACCGACTCGGCGTCGTCACCAGCAAGCTGGGTGACATGGCGCTTCGAGGATTGGAGACCTGCGGCCTCAGCCTCGAGTGGTTCGATGCCTTCGTCACCGCTGACGACCCCGTTCCGCACAAGCCGGATCCGGGTCCGGTCACGCTGGCGCTGGATCGGGCGAGCGTCGGCGACGCCGGGCGGGCGCTCTTCGTCGGCGATGCCGTCTGGGATCTGATGGCAGGTCGCGCGGCCGGTACGTTGACCGCTGCCGCGCTGTGGGGGCCGTTCGGAAGGGACGACCTCGAGGCGGGGGAGCCCGACTACTGGCTCTCCCGTCCCGCCGAGGTCGCCGAGTTGCTGCTCTAGCAGGTCGCCCTCCGCTGCGTTCGTGCGGCGAGGCGACTCGACTAGGTCGCGACGACTTTCTTTTTCGGTCTCGGGGAACCCTTTCCGTCTCCAGCCTCGGCCGCGGCGGAGGCTCCGCTCGGGATCGCCACCGCCATCGCCTCCCCGAGCGTGTCGACCAGGTGGAAGGTCGTCTGCTCTCTGACACGGTCGGGCAGTTCCTCCAGATCGCCCTCGTTGTCCCGCGGGAGGATGATCTCTCGAATACCGGCTCGGTACGCGCCGAGCACCTTCTCCTTCAGGCCACCGATCGCACGGACCCGGCCGGTCAGGCTGATCTCTCCGGTCATCGCCACGTCGTGTCGAACCGGCCGGCTGCTGAGCGCGCTCACCAGCGAGGCCGCCATGGCGATGCCGGCCGACGGCCCCTCCTTGGGCACGGCGCCCGCGGGCACGTGCACGTGAATCGAACGCATCTCGTCGTCCGGGATGCCGAGCTCGTCGGCGTGACCGAGGGCGTACGTCCGCGCGGCGTGGGCACTCTCCTTCATGACCTCGCCGAGGTGGCCCGTCAGTTGGAGCTCCTCCTTGCCGGCGCGCACGCTGGTCTCGACGACCATGATGTCGCCCCCCGCCGGCGTATAAGACATGCCGGTCGCGATGCCGATCCTGTCCTCCTCGAGCATCCGTTCCGGGTGGACCTTGGGCTGACCCAGGAGGTCCCGCAGATCGTCGACCCCGACGGCCACGCTCTCCGCATCTCCGGACGCGACCTTTCGCGCCGACTTTCGGGCGATCGCTCCGAGCTCGCGCTCGAGGTTGCGGACACCCGCCTCCCGGGTGTAGCTGGTGATCACGTCTCGAATGGCCTCGTCCGCGACGGCGATCTGGTCCTTCTCGAGGCCGCTTTGCTCGACCTGGCGCGGCAGCAGAAAGCGCTTGGCGATCTCCAGCTTCTCGCCTTCCGTATAGCCCAGGAACTCGATGGCTTCCATTCGGTCGCGCAGGGGGCCGGGTATCTGATCCCAGAAGTTGGCCGTGGCGATGAAGAAGACGTCCGAGAGGTCGAACGGCACGCCCAGATAGTGATCCACGAAGGCGTTGTTCTGCGCCGGATCCATCACCTCCATGAGGGCGGCCGACGGATCACCCTGAAACGAGATGCCCAGCTTGTCGACCTCGTCGAGGAGGAAGACGGGATTCCGGGTTCCGGCTCGCTTGAGGCCTTCGAGGATGCGGCCGGGCAGCGCGCCGACGTAGGTCCGCCTGTGACCCCGGATGTCCGCCTCGTCTCTGGCGCCGCCGAGTGAAACTCGCACGTACTTGCGGCCCATCGCCTCCGCGATGGACTTGGCGATCGATGTCTTACCGACACCCGGTGGTCCCACGAACAGGAGCGTGGAGCCCGTTCGGTCATCCATGTGCCCGATGTGCTCCGCTACCGGCGTCTCCGGCTCGCCGTTCCCGCCGTTCTCGCCAGCATCATCGACCCCCGCTGCTTCCGGCTCGCCGGTGAGGCCGTTTCCGCTGTTCTCGCCAACATCATCGACCCCCGCTGCTTCCGGCTCGCCGGTGAGGTCGTTTCCGCCCTTCCCTCCGTTCACATTGAGGTCATCGGTCGGCGACTCGGCTTCGGCCTTGCCGTTCTTCTCCTCGTGGAGCTTTCGTACCGCGAGGAAGTCCAGCACACGGTCCTTGACGTCCTGAAGTCCGTAGTGGTCTCGATCGAGGATCACTTCCGCCGCCTTCAGGTCCAGCCGGCTCTCGGTCTTCTTCGACCAAGGCAGGTCCGCGACGATCTCCAGGTAGGTGCGAATGACCTGTGCCTCGGCAGTCTCTCGGGGGATACGCTCCAGCCTGCGCAGCTCGCGGTCGACCTCCTTGCGCGCCTCTTCGGGGATCTCCAGGGCTTTGAGGCGCTCCCGGAGCTCCTCGACTTCCTCGCTGTCGACGTCCTCCCCCAGCTCTTTGTGGATCGCCTTCAGTTGCTCGCGCAGGAAGATCTCGCGCTGCCGCTCGCCGAGCTCCTCCTGGACCTTCGATCGGATCTGTTCCTGCGCCTCGAGGACGCCGATCTGCCGTTGCAGGTGGATAAGCAGCTTCCGCAGGCGGTCCTCGACGGACAGGGTCTCGAGAAGCTCCTGCTTCTCATCGGTATCGAGCTCGGTGTAGAAGGCGACGAGATCAGCCAGCTCGCCAGGGGCGGAGATTCCCCCCAGCAGATGATCGACGATCTCCTTCGGGACGCCGCGGAGCCGGCTCAGCTCGGCGGCACGTTCGCGGACCTCCTTGTAAAGGGCAGCGAAAGCGGATTCCTCCGGGTCCAGCGGCGGCATGTCCACCATGCGCCGGGTGACCACCTCCATGTAGCCATCCTTGATGGAGTACTCGAGCGCGGCACCCCGCTCCTCGCCCTGGATGACCATCTGGACCCCACCGGGCACGCGCTGCATCTGTGCGATCCGGGCGACCGTTCCGACGCGGAACAGCGAATCGGCGTCGGGTTCCTCCACTTCGGCGTCTTTCTGAGCGACGGCGAAGATGCGCTTGTCGGCGGCGACCGCTGCTTCGATCGACTTGAGCGTCATCTCCCGGCCGGCGGCGATCGGCGCCGCCACGGCAGGGAACGTGACGGTGCCCCGAAGCGGGACCACCGGAAGGCGCGTTCGTTCGCTCGGTGGGCGATCCACGGCCTCCGGATCGCCGTTGGCTTCTTCGGACGTCGTGTCGGGCCGGTCGTCGTCCGTGCCGATCTCCACCACGTCGCCATCCGACTCGCTTCCGTCGTCCAGTTGGTCGTTGAGAGTCCTGTCCTCTTCGCTCATTCCGTCTTTCCCGATTTATCTTGTGCGAGCACCGATTTCACCCCCCGTCGCCTGCATTTGCCGTGTGTCCACGGTCAACTCCTTCAGCTCGGACGCGGGAGCTCCCGGGCGAGATCCAGTGCATGATCCGGGCCCGCTCACGGGTGCCCGAAGAGGCGCTGTCCGCCTATATGGCACCCGGTGCGGCTGTCCTGTCTGCGCCGTCAGCCAACGCGGCATGAAACCGCAGCGTCTGGTCCGGACGTTCTCGTAGTGGCAGAATGGACGCCCCTTGGAGCCGCCGCGAACGCGCCGGAGGACGCAGCGGCAGAAAGGTCACACACGCCCGCGCCAATGTTCGGGTACTTTAGCTCTTATTGTCACTCTCGTCACACGTCTGCGTACCCCTCCCGGGTCGCCGCGGCGTCGTGGCTCCTCATCCTTGCTCCCCTGATCGCTGTGACGGAACCGCTCCAGGCCCAAGCCGGTGACTCGATCCCTTCGCGCCCCAACGCCGAATCGACGGTTCGGGATTCCCTGGCGCAGGAGCAAGGCGGCCCGGTCTCGCCCGACAGCGCCGACAAGATCAGGGCCCTCCTCCGGCGCCCTCCCGCCAGCCACCCTCCGGATGCTCGCGATTATGTCGGGCTACCCCTCGCGATCGCGATGCTGCCGCTCCGTCTGCTGGCTACCGGCATCGGCATCGTGGCGACCGGGGTGAGCCAACTCTTGCCCGAGGGTAAAGGACCGAACATCTACGACGCGATGGTGGAGTGGGGGCTTGAGCCTTCCGTCGAGTCGCTGGGATACAACGCGGGCGACGGAATACAGCTCCGTCTCACCCGGTTCGCCCCGGCTTTCATCGAAGGGGCCGCCTCGGTGATCCAGTCTCCCGGTGCTGCGTACGTTGCCCTCGGAGTAACGACGGAGGACAGGCTGACCGATGCCGGCGCCAAGTTCCGGAGGCTCACCGAAGCCCAGTTCTGGGGTGTCGGGATCGACTCGAGGGAGGACGACAAGTCGAACTACAAGTGGCAGCAGATACAGCTGGGGGCAATCTGGGAGGCGAAGGTCTCCGATCAGCTGACCTTCAGCAGCGCCGCGGGATGGGAGACGAACCGGACGGGCGCGGGGCAGAACGATGACCTGCCCGACATACGCGAGACCTTCGATCCGGACTCCCTGTACGGGTCGCTCGACGTGGTCAATTACGTCGTCGCCGGGACGAAGGCGACCGTCGACTTCTCGCACATCGACATCCTGCAGCCGCGCGGCGTGAGGTTCATCGGCGAGGCCTTCTTTTACGGCGGCACCGGCTCCACCGACTCCGATTTTCTCCGCCTGCAGGGCGAGGTGCAGGGCTATATCCCCTTCAACCAGCGGCAGTCGTTCGCTCTCCGCGCACTCGTCGAGACCAACCCCGGTTGGGGACGGGGCGTGCCCTTCTACTACTTCGCGGAGCTGGGCGGCAATGAGGACCTGCGCGGATTCACCACCGCTCGCCTCCGCGACAGGGACAGGCTCACCTGGACGGTGGAGTGGCGGTACGAGGCCTGGCGCGAGCTGCAGGATCGGTCGCGGGCGGAGTGGTTCGTGTTCTGGGATTCCGGTACGGTGATGCCCAGCATCAGCGAGATCACCGCCCTCAGGAACGACTGGGGCTTCGGGCTCCGCTTCGCCACCCCGAGCGGTCCCGGCGCCCACTTCTTCTTCGCGTGGGGCGACGAGGGCTTCCGGTTCGGCTTCCGGCTCATCTCGGACTTCTGATGCCGGACAGAGATCGGCTACCGGCCGCGGCGTTGGCTCTGGTGCTGGGGGCGCTGGCGCTCTCCGGGTGTGCGCGAGGAGGCAGCCTTCCGCCGCTCGCGCTCCGCCCGCAGCCGATCCCGTACGCCGATACGCTCCCGATCCACGAGCCCGAGGAAAGGGAGCCCGCGGAGATCTGGCCGCTCATGCGGGAGTCGACGGTAGGAGAGCTGGGACAACCCTTCGATCCGGACGACTGGATCTACCGCAACGAGGCGCTCAACGTCACCCACTTCGACGAGGTCGTGAACTCGGCGTGGTTCGCGCACCGGATCACGCGGCGCGATCTATCCGCGGAGGAGATGAGGCTCGGACCGACTTCTCTCGACAACCGGCCCCGCCCCCCCTACACCGTCACGCGGCTGAAGGGCGCCGGGATCTCACCCGGCCTCTGGATCGAAGACGGTAAAGGCGATGTCTACCTGTTCAAGTTCGATCCGCCCGAGAACCTCTATCTGGCGAGCGCCGCGAACACGATCTCCAACCGACTCTTCTGGGCGGCGGGCTTCCATGCGCCCGAGGACTATCTCGTGACCTTCGCCCCGGGGTCCCTCGTAATCCGGGAGGTGGAAGGCTCGCCCACGGATGAGGAGGTGCAGGAGGTCTTCGAGCAGACCGCCCCGCTGGCCGACGGCCAATACCGAGCGATCGCCAGCAAACTGCTACCCGGGCCGCCGAAGGGTCCTTTCCGTTTCCGGGGCACCCGCAAGGACGACCCGAACGACTATTACCTTCACCAGAACAGACGCGAGCTGCGAGGGCTCTACGTGATCTCCGCCTGGACGAATCACGTGGACATGCGTTTCGCCAACACGCTGGATGTGTGGATCGACCCTCCCGGCTATCTGCGGCACTACCTGCAGGACTTCGGGGCCACGCTCGGGAGCGGCACGGTACGCCCGCACAATCCCAGAGAGGGCATGGAGTACAACTTCGACATCTGGGCCTTCTTCGCCCGCCTGCCCACCTTCGGCTTCTACAAGGTGGGCTGGGAGGGGAAGGAGTACGAAGTCATCGACCCGTCGATCGGTTGGATTCCCGTGGACAGCTACCGGCCCGGCGGGTGGAAGCCAAACTGGCCGAACGCCGCCTTCCGATCGGCCACGGTCGCCGATGGATACTGGGCGGCGAAGATCGTCGGCCGATTCAGCGACGGGCTGATTCGAGCTGCGGTCGAGGCTGGCGAGCTTCCCGATCGGCGCGCTGCCGACACGCTGACGGCGATCCTCATCGCGCGGCGGGACAAGACGGTGGACTACTGGTTCGGCCGCGTGTCTCCCCTCGAGGGCGTCCTGGTGGACTGCACGGACGCCTCGGGTCCCGGCTTCGGTGTGAGGTTCGATGATATGGGCATCGCCGTCGGGGCGCGGCACCGTTCCAACACGCGCTACGAGTGGGAGCTGAGGGACGAGGGTCGAGGGCGCCACTGGAAGGGATCGAGCCTCCCGCCCGGCGCAGGGCCGTCGAGGCTCCACGTGGCCCCGCCCGCTGCGACCGACGCGTGCCGGCCGACCTCGGCCGTGGAGACGCCATCTTCGGGACACACCGACGTGTCGCCCGAACGGCTGGCCGTACTGCGCATCCGGGCCGAGAAGTTGGGACCTACAGCGACACCGCGGCCGCGCCCCGCCAACGTCTACCTTGTATGGATCAGTGAGGAGGAGGGGTACGCCGTCATCGGTCTCGAGCACTGACTCACGGCCGGCACGTGGCCAGGGCTTCCACCGCGAGCCGGTTGTCCTCGATCGTGTTGTAGAAGTGCGGGGAGAGTCGTACCCGGTCCTTCCTGTGGTCGATGATGATCCCGCTCTCGGCCAGGCTTCCGACAGCGGAGGCTGCATCGGGGTGGTCCGCGAGAACGACCGCGGAGCGGCGAGCCGGATCCTGCGCCACATGGGGCCGGAAACCGGCATCCGAGAGACGGTCGATCAAGTCGGCGGTCAGCGTCCGGTTACGATCGCGAATCCGGTTGATTCCGGCCTCTTCGATGATCTCCAGGCCGCCGGCGGCGGTAAAAGCAGCGCCCACGGCGGGGGTGCCGAGCTCGAACCGGCGAGCGTGTGCGTGCGGTCGGGCGGCTCTGGGGTCGAAGGAGAACTGGTCTTCGACGCCGAACCAGCTGAGCGTCGTGGGCTGGAGGTCGAGGTCGGGCCGAACGTAGAGAAAGGCGAGGCCGGGGCCGCCGCACAGCCACTTGAGGGCTCCCGACAGTAGGAGATCCACCCCCCACGCTCCTACGTCCACCGGGATCTGGCCGGTCGACTGATAGGCATCCAGCAGAAGGAGAGCGCCGTGCCGGTGGGCTATGCGCGACAGCTCCTCCACCTGTTGGATAGCACCGGAGGAGAAAAAGACGTGCGATGTCGCGAGGATCGCGGTCCGGTCATCCACGGCGGCCTCGATTCGGTGCAGCGGCACTTCGATGCCGTCGGGGCTCTCGACCATGACGACCTCCAGACCCGTGCGCTCCCGCGAGAGAAACGGGTAGCACAGGGTCGGGAAATCCAGCTCCGTCACAACCACCCGATTGCGGCGGCGAAAGTCCACGGATCCCGCTACGGCGGCCAGCCCCGCGGAGATGCTGGGCAGAAGCGCGATCGTGGCGGGTGCCGCTCCCACGGTACGGCCCAAGGCGGCCCGGACCTGTTCGAGCTTGCCGAGCCAGAGCTCGTACCAAGCGCTGGCGCCCAGATCGTTCCAGTCGCGTTCGAACTCGCGCAGGTACGCGATGGCGCGGCGTGAGAGGGCGCCGAGCGAGTTGGAGTTCAGGTAGATCTTCCGCTCGAGGATCGGGAACTCCGGCCGGTAGCGCTCGAGAGGGTCGCCGCCGGGCACGAGAGGATTGCCGCGCTCGCTCATGCTGGCGTGATGGTGCCCGCGGTCCGCATCCTAGACTCGAATCCTCGCTGTGGGTGCGATCGGCCGGCTGCGTCAGGCGATCCCTCACGACAGGACAACCGATCGGCGGGAACAAGGGCGTGGAACACGACGACAATCTCGGTCGCATGCTCGATTACGAGCAAGGCGCCGCGCTCGAGCGGCTGGATCGCGAGCACCCGACGGCGGGTGGCGAGCCGGAGTGTCCCGCTTGTTCCATGCGCATGGCGCGCCACGTGGAACAGCACCTCGCTCCCCGGTCGGACGCGAGCCCCTTCCGCGTCCGCCTCATCTGCCCGTCGCCCGAATGCGCATGCTGGACCATCTACAACTGGTAGGCACCCGAACTCGAACGCACCCGTTCCGTCGATGCCGAATCCCTCTCGACCGATGCTGAATCCCTCTCAGCCGCCGCTACTGACCGGTCCCGTTCCCGGACCCCAATCGGCCGCGCTCGCCGCCCGGCTCGCGGGCGTCGAGTCCCGGAACGTCACCTTCATCTCCCACGACTTCCCCGTTTTCTGGCGAACCGCGCTGGGGAGCAACGTGTGGGATGCGGACGGCAACCGGTTCGTGGACCTGACGGCGGCGTTCGGCGTCGCGGCGGCCGGACACCGGCATCCGGTGATCGAGGACGCGATTCGGTCACAGAGCGAGGCGTTGCTGCACGCGATGGGAGATGTGCATCCGTCCGAGGTTCGGGTAGAGCTGCTCGAGCGCCTCGCAGCGCTGGGGCCGACCGGATCGCGGGTCATTCTCGGCACCTCGGGCTCCGAAGCCGTGGAGATAGCCCTCAAGACGGCGACCCTCTACACCGACCGGCCCGGCTGGCTGGCCTTCTCGGGGGCGTATCACGGTGTCACGTACGGGGCGCTCTCTGTCACCGATCGCTCGTTGTTCCGACAGCCGTTCCGCCCGCAGCTCAACCCCAACGTCTTTCGCGCGCCCTATCCTGCCGAAGGGGCCGGCGATGCCTCGGAGGCTCTCGACCAGGTAGACCGGCTCCTCTCCGGGTCCGACGGCCAGCGGATCGGAGCCGTGATCGTCGAGCCGGCGCTCGGTCGTGGGGGGGACGTCTTTCCCCCGTCGGGATTCCTGCCGGGTCTGGCGCAGCTGTGCCGAGCGCACGGAGCGCTGCTGATCGCGGACGAGATCTTTACCGGCTTCGGCCGGGCCGGCTCGCGGCTCGCCTGTGAGGCCGAAGGGGTCGTTCCCGACCTCCTGTGCGTCGGCAAGGCCATGTCCGGGGGAATGCCGATATCCGCCTGTATCGGATCGCCGGAGGCGATGTCCGCCTGGCCCGAGTCCGCCGGAGAGGCGATACACACCTCGACCTTCATGGGCCATCCGACCTCCTGCGCCGCCGCTCTCGCTTCGATCGGCTTGATCGAGGAGCTCGACCTGACGGCCCGAGCTCGCGAGGAAGGTGCGCGCTGGCTCGAGGGCTTGCGGCAGATGGCGGCCGGGCGGTCGCTGGTCCGCGAGGTGCGCGGGCGTGGCATGATGATAGGCATCCAGCTCGGAGACCCGGCCGGACGGGTGCCGGGCCACCGGATCACCGCGACCGCACTGGTGGAAGGCTTGAAGCGCGGCTGGATCCTCCTGGCCTCGGGCGTGGAGGGGGATGTCATCTCGCTATCCCCCCCGCTGACGACCGAGCGTGACCTCCTGGACCTGGCGGTGGTAGCCGTGGACGAGGCTCTGGCGGCGTGCGAAGCGAGGCTCCTATCCTCTTGCTGATCCCAGAGGTGGCGCCTACCCTAGGATTTGCAGCGATCATCTCGAACCGCGGAGGCCCCATGGCGGGCCGGAGGGTCAGGCTTGGCTGCCGGCGATGAGCCGAAGATCCGGATAACCGGGACGCCCAACCCGAACGCGGCCAAGTTCGTCGTGGAGCGGGCGATCTTCGATGAAGAGGGCAGGTCCTACTTCGAGCCGCCATCCCCGGGAGAGGATCGGCTTGCCGAGCGGATCTTCCAGGTTCGTGGTGTTCGGGCGCTGTTCCTGGCGGACAACTTCGTCACGGTGACGAAGGAGGAGAACGTCGGGTGGCCGGACATCATCGACGAGCTTCGCGAGACGATCATCGACGAGCTGGCGAGTACCGAGTAGAACGCGCCTTCACTGGCCGGTGGTCGGCCGATCCGCGGTGTCTCCCAGGAGCTCGAGGAAGTTCTGTACGATCGAGTAGGTGAGCCCCCAAACCGTGTGCCCGTCGTACTCGATCGTAGGGAATCGGAAGGTGTCTCCGTCTCGACGATGCGTAAGAGAGGAGCGCCGAGCCGGCGTCTCGAGCTCCGATACCGGGACCCAAAAGTGCCCGTCGATCTCGGCGCTTCTGCGCACTCCCCCCAGCCGCCGCCGCCATGCCACGAAAGGGCTGATCGCGATTCGCGGGATGTGGCGGCTCACGGGGTTCAGATCGTCCAGACGACCCACGATCTCCTTCCTGTCCAGGCCGAGGCCCGTTTCCTCGTGCAGCTCTCGAAGCGCCGTGTCCATGAGGTCACGGTCCACTTGCTCTTCACGTCCACCGGGGAGCGCTACGTGCCCGGACCATGGGTCACGCTCGTGGGTGGCTCGCACCACGAAGAGAGCCTCCGGCTGGATCTCACCGGCCCTGAGCACGAGCACCACGGCGGCCCGTGCGGTACCTGCCGGCGGGTCCGCGCGTCGCGCCTCGTATCGGGAAAAGCGCTCCTTGAGAAAGCCCGAGAAGTCGTTCCGCTCGGTCACGGCGCTTCCTGCGTCGCCTCATCCAGCAGGGCGCGGTAGCTGCCGTAACGCTCCTCGCTCGCCGCACCTGTCTCGATGAGGCGCCGCACGGCGCAGTCCGGCTCGCTCACGTGCCGGCAGTCGTTGAAGCGGCAGTCGTCGATCGCCGTGCGGAACTCGGGAAAGGCTCCCGCGAGCTCGTCCGGCGACAGATCCCAGAGCACCAGCAGTTGCAGCCCGGGGGTGTCGGCGACGTATCCCCCCTCCGGAAGCCGGTAGAAGGTGGATCCGACCGTCGTGTGCCTGCCTCGCCCCCGTTTCCGGCTCACCTCGCGGACCTTCAGCTCGTGCTCGGGAAGCAGAAGGTTGAGGAGGCTGGACTTGCCGACGCCGGAAGGCCCGGCGAAGACGGTCGCGTGGCCTCCGAGCCGGCGGCTGAGCTCGGAAATGCCGTCTCCGAGGCGGGCGCTCGTCGGGAGGACGTCGTAGCCGGCCTCGCGGTAGATGTCGAAGGCGTCCTTCGTTCCGGCGTCGCTTGGGAGGTCGGTCTTGTTGAGGACGATGAACGCCGAGAGCTCGTTCAGCTCCGCCAGCACCAGAAACCGATCCAGAAGCCTGAGGTCGGGCGCGGGCTCCCCCACCGCAAAGACGGCGGCGAGTTGATCCACGTTTGCT
>JAUVMT010000086.1 GCA_030600085.1 Gemmatimonadales bacterium
CCCTCAGCCCTCCATGACTCCCGGACCGCCCATGCTCCTCTTGAGGATGCCCATCTGCCCGATGTGATACGTCTCGTGCATCGCCATGAAGCCGAGGAGATCGCGCATGGTGGGGTTCTCTCCCGGGATCTCGAACGCCGAAGGCTCGGCGAACACGTCATCCGGGACGCTGGCGAGCTCGGCCATGAGCACCGACGTGACTTCGTCGAACATGCCAGCGATCTCCGGAAGCGGCGGGCACGCTCGCTCCGTCTCGAATTGAGTGCCGAAGCCGAACTCCGCGAACGTGCCCCACGGTAGCTCCGGTACGCCGACGTGAAGCATGGCGGCGATGCCGTGCCGGCACACGGTCACGTGCCCTGCCAGCCGATCGAACGCGTTGGTCCGGTCGTTCACCCTGTAGGCGAACCGGTCCTCGCTCACGTCCTTGACCGCGTTCTGAAACAGCCATGTGTTGTAACCGAGGATCTTCTTGGCGGTGTCGAGCGATCCGCTCATGGTCCCTCTCTGTCTTCGAGTCCCGAACGCGCCGGTGTCTCTGTCCGGCGGTCTTCTCCTGCAGGATCAGAATGAGGTAGGCGAGGATCGGCTGTCTATAGCCTGCCGCATGTTTGACTAGTCTGACTAGCTTTGATATGATGGCTGTATGATGATCTACTCCATTTATGAGGCGAAAGCGAAGTTCAGCGAACTGATCCGCAGAGTTCGCCAGGGGAGTACGGTCATCGTGTCCCATCGGGGCAAGCCGGTCGCCGAGATCCGCCCGATCAAGTCCGCCGATATCGGACTCGGGGAACGAATCGAACAGCTGGAGAGGCGTGGCGTGCTGCGACGGCCCAACGACCCTGAGGCGCCGCTCGAGGCCGTGGCAAGACGGCCGGGCGCGCTGCAGCGGTTCCTTGACGAAAGAGATGAGAACGAGGCGTGAGGGTCGCCTATGTGGACACGTCGGTGCTTGTGGCCATCGCTTTCCGCGAGCGACAGGGGGCGGCCGCCCACCGCCGCCTCGAGAGCTTCGATCTGCTGGTCGCCTCCAACTTGCTGGAAGCCGAGCTGCGAGCCGCACTGCGTCGAGAAGACGCGCCCTCGGACGCGCCTCTCCTGAATCGAATATCCTGGGTGTCGCCGGAACGTCCTCTCAGCCCAGAAATCACGGTCGTTCTTACGGCGGGCCATCTGCGCGGGGCGGATCTGTGGCACCTTGCCTGCGCGCTCTACCTGGCCCCGAGCCCGCGTGACCTGTCCTTCCTGACTCTCGACACGCGACAGGGAGCGGCTGCTGGAAAGCTGGGCTTTGCAGCCTGATTCCCGTCTCCCGTGACCGACGCGTTAGCGTTCCGGAGTGCCTCGGTACGCGGTAGCGAGCCGGCGTACGTTGGCCTCCATGACGCTCAGATAGTCGCCGTCGGCCGATCGGTTTCCGGCCGGGCTGAACACCATGCTCTCGATCCCGAGCTCTCGGAGCTGTGAGGCCGTCGCGGGGAGCGGCTCAGCCTCCCACAGCATCCAGCGGGCCGGGTGCTCTTCGAGGACCACCTGAAGATCCCGCCACGCCGCCCGGCTCGGCGGCTCATCCGGCTCGAGGTGGACGCCCCTCATCTCCAGGCCGTATCGCGCCGTCAGGTACTGATAGACGGGATGTGAAGCGAGAAGGGCCCTAGCTGGATCCGCGGCCACGATCTCCGAAAGTCGGCCGTCGAGGTCGAGGAGATCTCGCTCCAGCTCCGCGAACCCCTCGTCGAAGGCCTTCTCGTCCTGGGGGCGTGCGCGAGAGAAGGCGTCGCGGATCGCGCGCGCCTGCTCGACCGCGATCGTCGGATCCAGCCACGTCGTGAAGGCGATCGTGCCGTGGGCGTGCTCGCCCGCCGGGCCGTGGCTGTGCGTCACCGCGTCCTCCACGACGACGTATCGATCGGCCACCCCTGCCGCCGTGGCCACGAGGCGAGAGCTCGGAAGCGACACGCGGTCCGTCCAGGAGGCGTAGCCCGCGCCGTTTAGCAGGATGAGGTCGGCCCTCTGATATGCGGCGACAGTCTCGGGATCGGGCGACCAGAAAGCCGGGTCCACGTCCGGCGGCGCGGGGAACTCCACCCGCACGAGATCGCCGCCGATGCGCTCCGCGAAGTAGGCGAGCGGATAGCTGACGGTGTAGACGAGCAACGTCGAGCCCTCTGCTCCGGTTTCCACGCCAGCTTCGACCGCCACGCCAGCCTCGCCGGCGGAATCGGTTGAATCACCTGAGCCTGGGTCGCCACACGCCCCCGCAAGAGCCAGGAGAACCGCCAGAGCTGCCGTTCTCCTCATCTGCCGATATCCATCTACGTGCGCAGCAGCGCCCGGATCGCCAGGGACCCGAACTGACTGGTCAGGAGCGTGAGGCCCGCGGCGAGCAGCGCCCCGCTCGCCAGTACGACCACGACCTCCGAGGCCATCACCGAGGCCACCGCCAGCCGCGAACCCCCGATCTTGAACAGCGTCAACCGCTCGCGGCGGCGTAGGCGGAGCGAGAGCAGGAATACGAGAGCCGCCGTGGCAAGCGTGGCCAGGCCCACGATCACGGCGCCCGCCACGACGAAGCGCTCCACGGTGAGAATCGTCCCCAGCAGGTCCTCCATCACGGCCACCGGCGTCACGATCTGCGCGAGATCCTCGTCGGATTGATACCGGCCCTGTAGCAGCGCCGATGCCCTCTGGTCGGGCGGAACCACGAGCACGGCCGTGAGCGGGTAGTTTGAGAGGTCCCCGTGGAAATGGAAGCTCTCCAGGTTCTCCTCGGTGATCTCGTTGTACTGGACGACCGAAGCGTTGGCGATCACCCGGTTCCCTTCCCGGCCCAGCACGCCGGCCGCGGCCTCGGGGCGGTTGAGATCCTGGTGTCCGTGCACCAGGCCCTGGATCACCCAGGCAGTCTTCACGTCGACGAAGATCGCGTCGTCATCCGCGCTGTCCGCGAATTCGAGGACGCCGACGACCCTCATCTTCAACGGATAGACGCCCGCGATATCGAAGACGCTCTCCGACGACGAGACGACGTAGTCGCCCGGTCCGGCGCCGAGCGATTCCGCCGCGCGCGAGCCGAGCACGCACTCGCCCAGCATGGCGAGGTTGCGGCCATCGGCGACTTCCAGGCCGCGGAAGTCGAAGTAGTCGAGCGTCGTGCCGACGATCGGATGGCCGCGCGCCCTGAAGCGCACGTACATCGGGATCGTCGCAGAGAGGCCCGACTCGGTCACCCTCATCGCCTCCGCGTAACGGGTGGGCGCCGGGTGGTCGGAACCGAAGTAAAGGGTGTTGAGGACGAGTTCGAGAG
The DNA here is from genome assembly GCA_030600085.1 of Gemmatimonadales bacterium. Taxonomy (GTDB): domain Bacteria; phylum Gemmatimonadota; class Gemmatimonadetes; order Palauibacterales; family Palauibacteraceae. The sequence goes on from JAUVMT010000086.1 coordinate 3,311, forward strand.
GGCTTCCCTTCGCCCCGATGAGCAGGGGGGTAGCGTCGGCACGCGCGGTGAGCTGACGTGAGCTCTGATCGACGAGCACCCGCAGGCCGATCGGCAGGTACACGATGAGCGTGATCGCACCGACCAACGTGATCGTCTTCCAGCGGTGGTAGGCAAGGTACCGCCACGCCACGTAAAAAACCTGTGTCACGGGCCGGCTCCCTGTCCAGTCTCCATGAGAACCCTGCCGCTCACTGACCCGCACCCACGAGCTCGCCGTGCTCTGCCGGGCGAACGTCCCCGTACTCGTGGAACTGGCTGAAGTCCACGACTCGCTGGAATCGGTCCAGGATCTCCTGATCGTGCGTGACGGCGACCAGGGTTGTGTCGGTCCGCTCCGCATAATCAAACAGGATATCGAGGACTCGCCACTTGTTGACGGGGTCGAGGTTGCCGGTGGGCTCGTCGGCCAGGAGCAGCGACGGCTCGGTGAGCACCGCCCGACACACGGCGGCCCGCTGGCGCTCCCCCTGGGAGAGCTTGCCTGGATAGCGATCCAGCTTGTCCGCGATATCCACCCGCTCGGCCAGCTCCCGGGCGCGGCCGCGCACCTCACGGTCCAGCCGCAGCGAGGCGTTGATCCGGTACGGCAGCAGGATGTTATCCAGAACGCTCAGGTACTCGAGGAGCTCGAACTCCTGGAAGACAAGGCCCACCCGCGCGATCCGGAAGTCGCGCCGCTCGGAATCCGAGAGGCTCGTCACCTCCACGCCCTCGGTGACGACGCGCCCCGACTGCGGGAGGGCGATGCCCGCGATGAGGTTGAGCAGCGTCGTCTTCCCCGAGCCACTCGGCCCGATGAACGCCACCGTCGCGTCCCGCTCGATCGCCAGCTCCAGGATCCCGAGCCGGAAATCCCCCTCCCGGTACCGGAACTCCAGAGCCTCGATCGATACGACCGGTTCGGTCGCTACCTTGGTTGATCCGTGGTTGGTGCTCATCTCGAGCCTAATCTAAGCCGAGCCGGCCGACGCGCACCGCTCCTCCAGGGAACACGGGTACCTTCGAGCAGTAGTCATTATTCATGACTGGTCATATATAGTGACTACTATGACGCACGGAGGGCACGTGGTCGCGAAGAGGATCGGCGCCGCCAAGTTCAAGGAGCAGTGCCTTGCGCTGTTGGACAGCGTGGGGCCGGAGGGAATCGTGATCACGAAGCACGGCAAGCCGGTGGCGCGGCTGGTCCCGGTGAACGCCGAATCGGGCGAGCTCATCGGCGCACTTCAAGACAAGATCGCGGTCAAGGGTGACTTGCTCTCGACGGACCTGGAGTGGGATGCTCAATCTTGACACCCACATCCTGATCTACGCGCTGGCAGGAAGCCTCCTGCCCGCCGAGCACCGCCTGCTGTCCAGCCACGACTGGAGCATCTCGGCGATCGTGCGGTGGGAGCTCTGCAAGCTCGCCGAGCTCGGCCGAATCGAGATCGATCTGGCGGATCCTGAGGTGAAGCGGATCCTGAACCGGATCCGTGCATGGCCGCTGAGCTGGGAAGTGTGCAGAGAAAGCTGCCGGCTCGATGTGAACGGAGATCCCGCCGACCAGCTCATCGGGGCGACGAGCGTGGTCCACAGCGTACCCCTGGTCACCCGCGACCGACGGCTGCGTCGCTCTAAGCAGATTCCGCTGGCTCGTCCCTAGAGACCCGCCGCCGATCGAGATCGCGGTAGCCTGGTTCATTGCTGCGCGCGTAGCCCGCCCCCCTACAGGCGCTCCTCCTGGAGAAGCTCCAGGCCGGTGATCTTCCAGACGCCGTCGATCGCTTCGACGGTGAAGCGGGCCTCGTACCGGTTCCTTCGCTGGTGGATGTGTCCCCAGTGCCCTACCGAGCCCGCGACGTTCCAGGTGCCCAGCGCCGCGAACCCCGTCGCGCCGGCCAGCGGCTCGCTCTCCGAGCTGATCACCTCGACCTCCTTCACCTTCGCGCGCGCACCGCCCTGGTTCTCGAGCTCGAGCGAGCGGCGGGTCTCGAGGTATACGTCCGTCAGCAGGTCTCCCGAGATGCTTTGCTCGAGCGTGCCGTAGATCCGGTCTTCCTCGCGGTAGTCGAACGCCCGGTAGGTGTTGAGGAGAAGACCGTGAAGGATCTGGGCGGCCTTGTCATCGGAGACGCCGGAGGAGCGAACGATACGCGGCAACGCCGCCACGACGATCACGGCCAACACCGCTGCTGTGCCGACCGCGCGGAGCGGCGGGCGGCCACCGCCAAGGAGACTCCGGCCATGCCGGACCACCAGAACGACCAGCCCAGCCAGGCCTGCAAGCACGAGCAGGATCAGCCAAGGGCTGCGACCCTCGGGAGGTGCTTCGACCTCCACAAGACCCGGAATCGTCGGGTTCGTGAGGAAGTTCTCCCACCGCAGGACGTTGTCCTCCGGCGTGAGGAAATAGGGCAGTCCGCCTGCCTCATCCGTGGCCGCTGCGCTCACGACGTCGATCCGCTCGTCGAACAGCTCCCACTCCAAGGAGACTTCGTCGGGCAGGCCATCGGTCGGATAGACGAAGATCGCCCCGAGGGTCGCGGAATTGACATCCAGGTCGCGGGGCGGATCGATCACGCCGCTCGTTCTGAGCGTCCGGTAGATGAAGTTGATCCGGTCGAGCGTTCCCTCGGCCGGCTGACCGTCGATGAGCACCGGGCTGTGCGCGGCGAGGAACTCGGTGACTCTCGCCTTGATCTCCTCCTGGTCTTCGACAGAGATAACCTCCGTGCCCTCGAGACCGAGATCGACCCACCGCTGGAGGTCCTTGGGCCGCACCACGATCTCACGCCGCACCTCGTAGGGCTCCACGTACAGGTAGGCTGAGATCGCTGTGTAGTACTGGCGCCTGAGATTGCGGTTCTCGAACCGGGAATAGAAGGGATCCGACCAGTCGAGTCGGAGCGTTTCCGGCTGACCCAGGTAGCGAAAATCGTTCACCGGCACGCCCCGGTGATAGACGACGAAGCCCACGTTCGCTGCCGCTCCCAAGCTCTCGACGCTCGGCGGCGAGAACACGAGGGCCTCAGGTCCCGCTCCCTCCGGTAGGTAGTAGACCAGCTTCGCGAAGACCGTCGGCTCCGCCTCTTCGTCCTGAACCGGAAGGGTTTCCCCGGTGATCTCGTCTCGCTTGAGGCGGGGACGCGCCGTCATCTCGACGACCCTCCCGGGAAGTGCGCCACCGTGCGGCGTCGCGATCGTCAGATCCTCTAGAAAAAAGCGCCCCAGGCGCGTACGCAACGGCTCCGGCTCGTGACCGAGTCGTTCGTAGATCTGGTCCGGCATCAGGTTTCGGAACGCGTCGAGATCGGCCAGGCCGATCTCGAGCTCCACGACGACCGAGTCCGACTCCACATACATCTCGGCGATCGACGTCGCGGTCATCGCCCGGACGATGACGAGGGGATCGGAACGCAGCCCTCCTGGGGGCACGAGCAGTGCGCCGCTCAGCGCCAGGAGCGAGCAGACGAGTGGGACTCTTTTCGACATCCGGTGCATCTTGTGCGTGCCGTGCCTCTTAGACAATGAAAGTCTGCGAAAGTCCGCGAAGTTCGCCGAAGGTTCCGCGAGCCGGGAATCTAAGCGTCTTGCCGCCTTGTGGAGACCCTCTTGCGCAAGTGTACATGAGCGTACATAAGTGTACACTTGTCCCGTAGCGCCCAAACCGTCAGACAGAGAGCTACTCCGATGAGAGCCGTCACTTCCACGGAGTTCCGGCAGAACGTCTTTTCCCTCCTCAGCGAAGTAGAGAACGGAGAGCGGGTTCTCGTCACCCGGCACGGCAGAGTGGTTGCCGAGCTCGCGCCCCCCGCAAACGCTGCCGAGCCGTCCTGGAAGCGCGCGGGCCCGCGGCTTCCGATCACCGGAGCGGCGGTGAGCGCCGCGATCCTGAGGGAGCGAAGCCGCTAGGAACGTGCGAACCTATCTGGACGCCTCCGCCCTGGCCGGACGTTACGTGAGGGAACGCAACACCGGTCGCGTCGAGGAGATCCTGCACGACTCCTCATCGCTTGGGACCTCGGTTCTCAGCATTCCCGAAATCCTCTCCGCACTCTGCCGAAGGCGGCGAGAAGGCGTCCTCTCGCCCGAGATCTACGAGCGGGCCAAAGATGCGCTGATGGAGGACGTGGCGGACGCGTTCATCGTGCCCGTGTCACCGGAGGTGGTGAAGCGTGCCGCCGAGCTCCTCGAAGAGGCGCACGAGCTCTCCGCCGTCGATGCGCTCCACGTGGGCTCGGCGCTCGAATGGGGAGCGCAGCTCTTCGTCTCTGCGGATGCCCGGCAGCTCGCTGCCGCCTCTCGTTTCGGCCTGCCAACGTCCAGAGTCTAGGCCTCCACGGAATCGCGCCACTTCGACAGCGACGGTGGGCGACCTTGTCAGTCCGCCTGAAAACCGACGCTGAAGTGAGTCCCATCGCAGAACGGCTTGTCCCGCGAGTGACCGCAGCGGCATAGAACGGGATTCTCGACGAGGACGCGGCTCGACCCATCGCCGCTTCGCAGCTCGACCCGGCCGCCAAACAGAAGGGGCCCGTTCGGGGCCGCCGTCACCGCGAGCGGTCCTGCGGGCGGAGCGGGGGACGGTCCGGAGGAAGCGCTGCCAGGCTCGGCCTCCAGGTCCTCGGGCGCGGTCCCGCGTCCGACGTCCAGCGCTCCCGGATCCTCGAAGCCGCACTCCTGGTGGGCGTTGTCGCAGAAAGGCTTGTTTGCCGATTCACCGCACCGGCAGAGCGCGGCGCGGTAGTCGACGGGCACCTCCTCCGCTGCTGTCTTTTCTGACTGGCCCGGGGCAGCACCAAGCCGCAGATCACCCTGCACGTACAGCGGCCCATCGGCCGTGACCGTCACGATGGATTCCGCCGGAGCGACTTCCGCCGGGCCGCCGTCCAACCGCTCGAACCGCAGCGCCCCGGTGGGACAGCGGCCGATCACCTCGGCGATCGCGTCCGCCCCGGCCTCGTCCGGCTCCACCCAGGGCCGCCGATCCGGATCGAAGACGGCGGGGAGGCCG
>JAUVMT010000089.1 GCA_030600085.1 Gemmatimonadales bacterium
ATCTGGCCGAGGACCGACACAAAACAATACTCGCGCCCCTCGCCGAGACGCTCGACGACCTCGGGAAGGGAAGCTCGGTGCTGGATGATACGGGCGGGGTCCAGGTCTCGAACGTGATCCGCGCACGAGCCCCCCGACTGAAGATCATTGGCGCGAACGTACCCGGACACTCTGCCGTCGCGCCGCACCCCGCCGACCGGATCGCGGGAGCCTTCCAGCGCCGCAAGCGCCGTAGCTGCGTCGGCGGGGGTGTCGAACGAGAGCAGCGGCTCGGCGATGTCGAGGACCGTGAAACCCTCGGTGAAGAGCCGTTTCATGCGAAGCTGCAGGGCCTCGCGGTCCATGGGGTCTCGGGAGATCATTCGCTCAAATTTCGCCTCGACGCGCGAACCGGGCGATGTGCTCGGCAGCTCGGAAAGCCAAGGCCTGGATCGTCATGGTGGGCTGTCCTCTTCCCGAGGTCACGAAGCTGGAGCCGTCGCAGATGAAGAGGTTGGGAACGTCGTGCGCCCGGTGGTAGCGGTCGACGACGGAGTCGGCAGGGTCGTCGCTCATCCGGCAGGTGCCGAGCAGGTGTCCGCCGAACGTCGCCGGCGCCACCGGCGTTTCCCAGACCTTTCTAGCACCGGCCGCCTCCAGGATCTCCTTACCGCGCCGCTGCAGGAACCGCATCGTGGCGAGATCGTCCGGATGATCGCGGTAGGTGACCCGGATCGCCGGGCGCCCCCACCTGTCCTTCGCCTCCGGGTCGAGCGTGATGTTGTTGGAGGCGAGTGGCAGGGAGGTCGTGTGGCCGTTCACATCCACCGTCCGGGTGAAATACTCGCCGAGTAGTCGCTTGTACTCCGCTCCCCAACTCGGCGCGTCCGGCGGCAGCCCGGCCAGGGCGAAGAGGATCGGGAACCACTGCCACCGGGCGTCGATGCCGCCCCCGCCGTAGAAGCCTCGACCCGGGTCCGCGTCGTAGAAGTCGTGAACGATCCGCGTCACCTGGACGCTCTTGAATTCGTTGAGCGGGTGCTCGAACAGACCGTGGGCGTAGCTGAGGCCGTTGAACATCAGGTACTTGCCGACGAGGCCGCTCGAGTTGGCGAGACCGTTCGGGAACCGTTCCGACTCCGAGAGAAAGAGAAGCCGCGGAGTCTCCGCGCCGTTGCCGCAAAGGACGACGGCCTCTGCCCGCTGAGCTTGTTCCCGGCCCTCGCGATCCACGTACAGCACCTCGGAGACGCGGCCGTCGGGGTGCGTCTCGATCCGGAACACCACGCTCTCGGGCCGAATCTCGCACCGTCCGGTCGCCTCGGCCTGCGGGATCATCGAGACGAGGGTCGAGGACTTCGCGTCGTGCTCGCAGCCGAAGGCCAGACAGAAGCCGCAGTGCTGGCAGGGAGGGCGTCCGTTGTGCCTCTGCGAGAGGATCGCCATCGGTGCGGGCTGCGGGTTGAGTCCCAGCTTGCGGGCTCCGCGCTCGAAGAGCACGCCCGAAGACTTCACCGGGAGCGGCGGCATGGGGTACGGCCGCGATCGCGGAGGGTCGAACGGGCCAGGAGATCCGGAGACGCCGATCTCCCAGTCCACTCGAGCATAGTAGGGCTCGAGATCCTCGTAGGAGATGGGCCAGTCGGCGAACCCCGTGCCCTCGATCGGTCCCCAGACGCTACGCTCCCGGAAGTCGATCGGATGGAAGCGCCAGAAGTTGCCGGTGAAGTGCACGCTGCTCCCGCCGACCATTCGGGCGTATAGGGCCGGCGGCAGGCCGCTAAGCCGGGGGCGCGCCGTCTCGCGCTCGGTATGGCGGAAAGTCTGGGGGTTGTCGGAGAGCGTGCCCGAGAACTCGAGGTTGAAGATCGTGCCCAGCTCGTCGTGCTTGAAGTCGTTGGCCGATAGGTACGGGCCCTGCTCGAGCACGACGACCGAGAGCCCTGCCACCGAGAGCTCGCGCGCGATGACGCCGCCCGCCGCCCCGGAGCCGATGATGACGAAGTCGACCTTCTGGCGCGTCGGGTAGCGAACGGGAGCTGCGGGGGGCCTACCCTTCGCCATCGTGGACCTCGGCATCGTAGTGGCCGAACGGCGGCTGCCAGACAAGGCGATCCTCGAACCCGAGCAGATCCCAGCCGACGCCGTCCCTGTTCCCGCCGTACATGGGGAGGGCGAACATGCCGGCGATGGTGAGATAGCGGACGAGGCCGAAGAACGGTTCCGTCTCGATCTCCCGCAGAATCCCCGTTTGCCGTTCGAAGGTCAGGTCGGAGAAGGAGGCCGCTTCCGGGAACCGCTCATCGACCAGGTTGCTCAGGGCTGAGAGCCCCTGCCGGATGCTCCCGAGCGACTCGGACATGAAGGTGTCGAGCGCCTGGTCCATGAACCCGATGACGTCCGCCTCCCGGGCGCCCGGCGTTTCGTCGGTGGGGAAGATTTGCTCGGCGATCGCCTCGAGCTCCGCGCCTTCCTCCGGAGCGAGCACGCGCAGCGACTTTCCGTTTGCGGCGGCGTCATGCGCCGCGATCGCGGCGGCCTGTATCGCCGGGGCATTCAGGGCGAGCCAGACGGCGCAGGAGCCCGAGCCGGCGATCTGCAGGAACGCGCGTCGCGACGTCACCAGAGCTTCCAGGCCGGGATTCGGCGTGGCGCGAAAGAGAACGTGGGGCCCGCCGTGTCCACCACGACGCGGACCCAACCCACTTCGGGGGACCCCATGACCTGCATCCGAGTGAAGTTGTCGAGGGGTTCTCCCGTCCGCCGGTCGATGAGAGGGGAGTCGACGAGGAAGTCGTGGCTGTCGCCGTGAGCGAGCAGGACGGGCCCGTCGAAGGTGGCCACCTCTTCCTCCAGGGTTCTCAGGAACGGCTCGAAGGCTCGTCGATACACGTCGGCCGGGTCTTCGAAGACGAGGTCCGCGTGCTGCATGAGGAAGACCGCACGCGCCGCCGTAGCTCGCGCTTCCTCGAAGGTGTCGCGAAGCCACGCCGTGGCCGCCCCGGTCCGGCGCCATACCTCTCGATCATCGGCCTCGCCGCGGTCCGCGAAGTCCACCATGCCGTTACGGCTCCCGACGAGGTGAAGGGTGGCGAAGACGATGCCGCCTCGCGTCCACCGCTGGTGCTCCACGAACTCCGGCCACGCGGGATCGGAGGCCTGGACGACCACGCCCATCGGCGCGCCCCCGAGGCTCCGGCCCGGACTTGGGAAGTAGATGTCGCGCAGCCTGTCGAGCCGGTCCCGGGGAGCGAAGCCGCCCTCTCGCCGTCCCCAACAATCCGTCCACTCGTTGTCGCCGGGGGTGTAGACCACCGGGTGCCGGATTCGCTGCAGCACCTCGAGCCGCTCGAGCATCTTCTCGTCCGAGCATGGCTTCCAGAAGAGATCGCCGACGTGGACCACCCAGTCGAGAGAGTCCCCGTTCAGCGCCTCGACCAGGTGTTCGTAGCGGCGCACCTCGTGCCAGTAGTAGGGGGCGTCGCCCATCACGGCGAACGTGAGATCACCGCGGACCGGTTCCGACCCCGGCGAGCTTCCGCAGGCCGTGGCGATGAGCAGGACGAGGACGGCACCCGATGGTTCGGCTTTCGTGCCGGCAAGAGCCCTCAACGCTACTCCGGGACGATGATCGCGGGCGCTCCGGCTGCGGCCAGCGATGCGTTGAACGCCGCCACCTCGCCGTCGAGTACCTCTCGAAGCTCCGAGAGAACGGCATCCAGCTCGCGGGTCAGGTCGTCGAAGCGCTCGTACGCGCCGTCCGTGGGCGGAGCGTCGGCGCCTCCGACCACGCCGTAGAGGTAGACGAGCTGCGCGTCGAGCTTCGGCGGGAAGTTGAGCGGGTCCTGGCGGCTCTCGTTCTTCGTCTGCATGAGCTGATCCTCGACCGCCGTCAGCTTCGAGGCGATCGAGTCCGCCTGGGCCTCGAGATCGTCCCCAAAGCCCGCCTCCTCCGCAAGCTCCGCCTTCGCCTCCACCTGCTCGCGGACCGACCGAAGCGTGCGGATGGCGTCGTGCGCCTCCTGGAGGCGATCGCGAACCCTGCTCATGAGCTCGTACTGCGCCTCGCGCTCGGCGGCCGTCAGGGTGACCCGCGGATCGGGCAGGAGCTCGAACCCCCGGGTCTGGATCCAATCTCCGATCGTGAGGCGCACCTGGTAGCGGCCGGGAGCGACCATGGGACCGAAGGTCGGGCCGAAGTAGACCGCGCCCTCGACGATCTCCGGGGCCTGGTGGCGGAGATTCCAGTTCGCCCGGTTCAGCCCGGCGCGGACCGAGATCGAATCGCCCTTGGCGCTGCGTTCGAACGGCTCGTCCGTGCTCTCCTCCTCGCCGGCTTCCGCCTCGCCGCCTTCATCTTCCTCGCCCGTGCCCTCGGCTGTCTCCTCCTTCGGCTCCCATGTGTAGGTCCGGATCGACGCCCCCGACTCATCGAGGATCTGCAGGGCGACCTGCTCGGTGGGCTCCTCCGCCACGTAGAAGTGGAACAGCGCGCCACTGGGCACCGTGTCGGGCGAGAACCCGAACCGATCGCCGGTGCCGAAGCGGGCCCGGTAGGCGTTCGCCGGCTCGTACAGGTGGGCATCCGACCGAGCCACCTCGTCCGTCAGCTGGCGCAGCGGAGAGAGGTCGTCCAGGATCCAGAAGGATCGCCCCTGGGTGGCTACCACCAGGTCGCCGTGATGGACCTGGAGGTCGGTGATGGGCGTCACGGGCAGGTTGAGCTGGAGCGGCTGCCACCGTACTCCCGCGTCGAAAGAGACGTACATCCCGTATTCCGTGCCGGCGAACAGGAGGCTCTGTCGCTCCGGATCCTCTCGAATCGCACGCACGAAGTGGCGCGCGCCGATGCCGTTTTCGCGGGTCAGCAGGTTCCAGGAGGCGCCGTAGTCGTTCGTCCGGAATATGTAGGGCGTGAAGTCGTCCTCCCGGTACCTGTGCACGGCGATGAAGGCGCGTCCGGGCGCGTGCGGTGAGAGCTCGATAGCGTTCACCGTGCCCCACTCCGGCATCGCGGACGGCGTGATCTCCGTCCACGTCGCCCCGTCGTCGCGGGAGATGTGGACGCGGCCGTCGTCGGAGCCCGCCCAAAGCACCCCCCGCTCATGCGGAGAGGCCTCGAAGGCGAAGATCGTCCCGTAGACCTCCACCCCCGTGTTGTCCTTCGTGATCGGCTCGCCCGAATACTCCTGCTTCGTGGAGTCGCCCCGCGTCAGGTCCGGGCTGATCGTCTCCCAGCTCTGCCCGCCGTTCGTCGACCGGTGCACATACTGGGAGGTGTGGTAGAGGACATCCGGGTTCCAGGGAGAGATGCGGATCGGGGCGTTCCACTGGAATCGGTACCGCAGGTTCTTGGCGGCCTCGCCGATCGCGAGCTGCGGATAGGAGAGGACGTTGCGGTTCGTGCGGTTCCCATAGTCCCGCCGAGTGATCGTCCCGCCGTATGACCCGGCATAGGTGATGTCCGGGTTCCTGGGGTCGATGGCGATGTGGCCGCTCTCGCCGCCGCCCACGGATCGCCAGTTCTCGTACGGAGTCAGACCGCCGATCCCGCGGCTCGGAAGCGAGATCGTGCTGTTGTCCTGCTGAGACCCGTAAACGCGGTAGGGGAACCGGTCATCCACGAAGAGCCGGTACATCTCGGCCGTGGGTTGGTTGTACATCGTGGACCAGGACTCCCCGCCGTTGTAGGTGACCTGGGCGCCGCCGTCGTCGCCGATGATGATAGTTCGAGGGTTGCTCGGGTTGATCCATAGGTCGTGCGTGTCGCCGTGAAGCACTCGGATCTGCTCGAACGTCTTCCCTCCGTCGATCGACTTCCAGAAGCGGACGTTGAGCACGTAAACGGTGTTCTCGTCCCCGGGGTCCGCATAGACGTGGGTGTAGTACCAGGCCCGCTGGCGGAGCTTGCGCTCCTTGTTGACCTGCTTCCAACTGTCCCCGCCGTCGTCGGAGCGGTAGAGGCCGCCCTTTTCCCCGGAGGCCTCGATCAGCGCCCAGACCCGGTCCGGGTTGGCCGCGGAGACGCTCACGGCCGTCTTGCCGACCAGGCCTTCCGGCAGCCCCTTCTCCAACCGCTCCCAGGAGTCGCCACCGTCCTTGGAGCGCCAGATGCCGCCCTCGGAGGCCCCGCTCACCATCGTCCACGGCTTCCGCTCTGCCCGCCACATCCCGGCGAAGAGAATGCGGGGGTTGTCCGGCCGCATGGCGAGGTCGACGGCGCCCGTGGAGTCGCTGATGAACAGAACGTTCTCCCAGCTCGCGCCGCCGTCCCGCGTCCTGAAGACGCCGCGCTCGCGGTTCGGTCCGAAGGGGTGGCCGAGGGCGGCGACGAAGGCCACGTCCGGATCGCGCGGATCGACGATGATTCGTCCGATCTGCCCGGCCTCGGGCAGGCCCGCGTGGCTCCATGTCTTCCCTCCGTCGAGCGAGCGATAAACTCCGTCGCCCATTGAGGTGTTGCCGCGAATGCAGGCCGAGCCCATCCCCGCCCAGATGACGCTCGGGTCCGAGTCGGCGACGTCGATCGCGCCGACGGAAGCGGACTCCAGGTACTTGTCCGCTACGTTGACCCAGCTGCTTCCGGCGTCCTCGGTCTTCCAGATCCCGCCGCCGGTGCTCCCCATGAAGTAAACGAGCGGATTCTCGGCGATCCCGGCGACCGCGGTCACCCGACCGCCGCGGTGTGGGCCGATCATGCGGTAGCGCATGCCGTCGAAGAGGGTGGAGTCGAAGGCCGCGTCGGCCGGAGCCTGGGCTCCGAGCGCTGAGGGAAGCCACAACTGCACGACAAGGAGGACGGCGAGAAACGGGAATGCGACGGTCGCCCGTCGTAGCGTGCGAATCTGCGGTGGCTCAAGTCGCACCGAAACCATGACGACGCTCCTGCGTTCCTGTGATCAGCTGATAGGGTCGATCGAAGGTTACCGGGCATCTTCGGCTGCCCATCGCATCTACGCCACCCCTGGACAGCAAGTATGGTCGCAGCTTTCGGCCTGCTCGTGCTGCTCAGCGCCGGGCTGCACAGGTGTAGCGTTAGAGGAAGAAGGACCCGAACGTCGGCCGAGGAACGTGGAGTGGGGGGGGCATTACTTCGCCGGTTCAGACCTCCAGAAATCGATGCCGCCCGGCTGGTGGTGGACCTCGGTTGAAGCGACGAGCTCCAGCGTTTCCAGATCGATCACGTCGATCGTACCGCGCGTCGCTCCGATAGCCTCGTTCGACACGAAGGCGTACCGGTCGTCGGCGCTAACCACGACGCCATGGGTGATCGGCTGGGTCGTCGGGACGCGGGCGAGCTCTTCGCCGGTGCCGAGGTCGAAGATGCTCACCGACTGCGCCCCCTTGTTCGTGGCCAGAATCAGCCGTCCGTCGGAAGTGACGTCCAGGTTGTAGGGTCCCTTCCCGGCCTCGAAGCGCCGCGTGACGGTCAGGTTTTCGGCGTCCAGCTCGAGGACGTCCCCGTGCTTGTTGCAGGCGACGTACACGTGTGCGTCGTCGAAGGACGGAGTCGCCCAGGTGGGGCCGCAGAGGGGGCCGTCTCCGCCCCCGGCCGAAGCCTCACCGAGTTCCGTCAACACCCGCTCCGATCCCGGCGTGAGCTTCACCGCACGGCGGACCTTGAGCCGCTCCACGGAGATCTCCACCAGGTGGTCGTCTCCCACGCAGACGGAATAATGCCGCGTTCCCGCGTTGTTCACGCGGCTGCCGTGCGGTTTGATGCATGTCTCGATGCGCGCCATCTCGACCATCTCCGGGAGGAAGATCGCGGAGACGGAGGAAGGGACGGGGTTCCCGTGCAGGTTGAAGTTGGCGACGAATCCCATGCCTCCATCCGGAGTGACCGCGATCGTCGCTGGGAAGAGCCCGACCGACACGCTGTCGACGAGCTCGCCGTTCGCCGTGTCGTAGCTCCACAGCTTGCCGAAGGGCGTGCCGTGTGCCAGTGAGACGAAGACGCGGCGGCCGTTGGGCGAGACCCTCACCCCGTGCGCGCCGTCCAGGTCGGCCGGCATGATCCCGACCTGGAGGTCGTCTTCCACTGCCGCCCCATCGGGGCCGAAGCGCACGAGGCTGACGAGGTCCGAGGACTCGTTGGCCACGAACACCCAGTAGTTGGCGTCAGGCACCCGGGCACCGGCGTACAGCGTGTCAGCCGCTGCAGGCGATCTGCCTGCCATCGCCGGAACGGACGCTGCCATAGCCGCCCCGGTCGGAGCTGCCCCGAGCGCCAAAACCAAGCCAGCAAACACAGAAACCACGAGATTCCGCAAAGGCACCGCTCTATCCATGGCTGGCCGTTTCCTGGTCA
>JAUVMT010000190.1 GCA_030600085.1 Gemmatimonadales bacterium
CCAGCGCGGCCTGGAATTGGTTGGTGATTCGGGCGATCGGAATGTCGAATATATCGATGTCCTGGGATCGGATCAGGTGCAGGAGGAGATCCAGAGGGCCGCTGAAGCGTTCGAGATCGACGACGAAGGGCTCAGTTCCGCCCAGGTCGCGCGGCCGGGGGATCGCCTGGATCGTGGAGCCGGTCATGAGCAGGCCCTCAGGCTACGCCGTCGATCACGCCCCGCGCGATCTCCATCAGAAAGCGCACGGGATAGAGCAGTGTCCCCAGCAGCCCGGGAACGAGGATCACCAGGAAGAGCAGGACCATGCCGTATCGCCCAACCTCGCGGTAGCGCGCACCCAGGGCCGGTGGCAGCAGATGATAGAGAAGGTGCGAGCCGTCGAGCGGCGGGATCGGAATCAGGTTGAAGATCCCGAGCAGCAGGTTCAGGAAGAGCCCGAACTCCGACATCCGTCGGAGGCCGCCGGCCAGGCCGGGCGCGCTCACCTCCACGCCGGCCGCCGACAGGCCGAGCGCGGCCAGGAAAAAGACCAGGGCGAGGAGAAAGTTCGCGGTCACGCCGGCGATCGAAACGAGGACGTCCCCCCTCCGGTAGTCCCGGAAGTTGCGAGTGTTCACCGGTACCGGCTTGGCCCATCCGATGATGAACCCGGCCTGACTGAAGAAGAGGAGAAGCGGTACGAGCACTGTGCCGACGGGGTCGATGTGCGGCAGCGGGTTCATCGTGAGGCGGCCCAACATGAGCGGTGTCGGGTCGCCCTGGGAGACGGCGACTCGGGCGTGGGCGTACTCGTGGGCCACGACGGAGAGCAGCAGTACGGGAACGAATAGGAGGAGCGCGTCGTAAGAGGCCATCACGCGCGGCTTTTCTTGATCTCGCCCCGCGCCGCCGATATAATTCGCGGCCGTTTTGCCGGTTGTTCAAACGCGAAGTAACGCCAAAGAGGATAGATCACGTGCCAAATTCAATGAGCGCCCGGAAGCGGCTGCGCCAGGCCTCCAAGAAGCGCCTCCACAACCGCCAGATCAAGTCGGAGATCCGCACCCGAATGCGTACGCTGCTCGAGATGGAGAGCCCGGACGAGGCGCAGGGCGCCCTCTCCGACTTGTACTCCATGCTCGACCGTGCCGCCGCCCGGCGCCTGCTGCATCCCAACACAGCCGCCCGCAAGAAGGCTCAGCTGGCCCGTCACGTCGAGCAGCTCTCCGCCTGATCGTCGAGGAGCGGCCCAGCGAACGGCCGCCCTAACGGCTCTCCTCCAAACCCTTTTCGTCTCCCTTCGCCGAGGGTTCGTCCTCGCTCAACACGATGTCGAGACGATCGATGTCGTCCATCGATATGGACTCGAGAAACTCGAGATCGTCCAGGTAGTCTTCACCATCGGCCAGCGCCGCGGCGTCGGCGGGGCTCTCCACGATCGACTCTGCGGAGTCATCTGCCACCGCCTCGGCGGCGGCCTCGGCTTCGGCCGGCGTCCCCTCGGTCGGAAGCTCCGCCGTTTCTTCGCTCCCCGCGGCCTCGGCTTCCTCGGGCTTCGCCGCCTTGGCTGCTTCGCGCCACCTGGCTTCGGCCCCTTCGGGGCCAGCGGTCTCCTCTGTCTCGGCGACGGCCTCCTCGGATTCGAGGATCGCCCCTTCCGCAGCTTCGGGGGCGCGAGCGTCGGCGACGGCCACCGCCGCGGCTGCGGCCGCGGACTTGGTCCGCTCGACCGCTCCCTCCACCCCCTCTTCATCGCGACCGCGTTCGGTGCCCCAGGTCAGCTCCGTTTTCTCGGCGGATCCCGACGGCTCCGGCTTGGCCGCGCCCGTCCGGACCGCGCTCCCGGAGGCGCCCGCTCGAAGGCTGCTGAGCACTCCCACGACGTCTTCCAGCTTCGCCAGGGCGTCCTGGTCCGACTTCAGCTCGGCGTCGAGCGCGGTCAGCCTTTCTTCGTGTGACGACTTGTGCTTCTGGAACTCGGTTTCCTTGAACTCGCCGACCGCGAAGCGCAGCTGCGTCTCCTCCAGCTCCGCCGCCCGCTCATCCCGGTCCGACTCGAGGACGGTGACCCGAGTCTTATGCTCCTCCAGCGCCGTCTCCATCTCGGATCGGTGCGCGGTGAGCTCCGTCTCCTGGCTCCGGAGCCGCTCCTCGTAGTCCCCGCGGACGCGATCGTAGACCTCCGGACGTACCGTGCCGCTCAACTCTTCCAGCTTGGCCAGCCACTTCTCGAGGGTGGCCCAATGCTCGAGGAGCTTCGTGATCTCCTTCGGTATGACCTCCTGCGACTTCTGCTTCTCACTCATCGGCTCGTCGTCCTGATCTTAGACACTGCCCTGCCCCACGTACCGCGGGGCTCCTTCGCGGACCGGTGATACCTCCTTCGGCAGCTCGTAGCGAGGCTCCCCACCGACCCAGGTCGCCCTTACCCGACCCACCAGCTCCTTCCGGACGAAGGGGGTGTTCCGGCTTCGGGACTCGAACGTTGACGCATCCACCGTCCATCTCTCCGCGGGGTCGAAGACGACAATGTCGCCGCGGGCACCCTGCCGCAACGTGCCCACGTCCAAGCCCATGATGCGCGCGGGGGCGCACGAGAGCCGATCGACGATGGCGCCGAGCGACAGGCGTCCCGACTCGACGAGCTCGCCCATCACGACGCCGAGCGCCGTCTCGAGGCCCACCACGCCGAATGGCGCGTCGTCGAACTCCCGCTCCTTCTCCTCGTAGTGGTGCGGAGCGTGGTCCGTCGCGATCACATCGATCGTCCCGTCCACGAGGGCGTCGAGAAGGGACTCCCGATCCTCCTCGGTCCTCAGCGGAGGGTTCATCTTGGCTTCCGTCCGGTAGCCGTGGACGGCGTCTTCGGTGAGGGCCAGGTGATGCGGCGTGACCTCCGCGGTCACGTGAGCTCCGCACTCCTTGGCGCGACGAACCTGCTCCACCGCCTCCCGCGTCGACACGTGGCAGACATGGAGGTGTCCGCCCGTAAGCTCGGCGATGTAGCAGTCGCGGGCCACCATGCCGGACTCCGCGGCGTTCGGCACGCCCCTCAGCCCCAGCGCGGTGGCCACCTTCCCTTCGTTCATCACGCCGCCGCACGAGAGCTCCGTGTCCTCCGCGTGCTGGAGAACCGGAATGCCGAAGGTCTGGGTGTACTCGAGAAGACGGCGCAGAAGCCCGGCGTTCCAGATCGGATTCCCGTCATCCGAGACGGCGACCGCGCCGGCGGCAACCAGCTCGCCGACCTCGGTCATCTTCTCTCCCTGGAGCCCCCGCGACGCCGCCCCCACCGGGTAGACCCGGGCGCCCCCGGCACGCTCGCCGGCGCCCCGCACGAAGCCGACGGCCGCCGGATCGTCGATCGGCGGATCCGTGTTCGGCATCGTCCAGACGGTGGTAAACCCGCCGGCGGCGGCCGATCTCGCGCCGCTCTCGATCGTCTCCTTGTGCTCGCCGCCGGGCTCGCGGAAGTGCACGTGAACGTCGATGAAGCCCGGAGCCACGACGAGGCCGTCCACGTCCACGACCTCTGCATCATCGGGACCGGCGATGCCCGGGCCGCAGGCCTCGATTCGACCATCCCTTATCAGAAGAGATCCCGGCACGTCCAGCTCTTGCGAGGGATCCAGCAGCCTTCCGCCCGTGATCAGCACCGGCCGGCTCATTCTCTCGCCTCCTTCGCCGACTCGGCGCGCTCGGGGCTGCCTCCGGCGAGCAGATAGAGGACGGCCATGCGGACGGCCACCCCGTTGGTCACCTGCGGCAGGATCAGTGACCAGGGGCCGTCTGCAACGTCGGAATCGATCTCCACGCCGCGGTTCATCGGTCCCGGGTGGAGGACCGCGATATCTTCGGGCGCTCGCTCGAGCCGCGCCCGGGAGACGCCGAAGACACGGTTGTACTCGCGCAGCGAGGGCACGAAGCCGGCATCCATCCGCTCCAGCTGAAGCCGAAGGACGTAGAGCACCTCGGCCCACTCGATCGCCTCCTCAACGCGCGAGATCACCGTCACACCCAGCTCCTCGATGCCCATCGGGATGAGCGTCTTCGGCCCGCACACGGCAACCTCGGCGCCGCAGCGCAGGAGTCCCCAGATATCGGAACGGGCCACGCGCGAATGGCGGACGTCACCGACGATGCACACGCGGCGGCCCGCTATCGAGCCGAATCGATCCCGGATCGTCAGCAGATCCAGGAGAGCCTGCGTCGGGTGCTCGTGCGGGCCATCTCCCGCGTTGATGACATTCGAGGGAATCCGGTCGGCCAGGAATTGTGCCGCCCCGGAGGAGCCGTGCCGGATCACGACCATGTCGATCCGCATCGCCTCCAAGTTGCGAGCCGTGTCGACCAGGCTCTCCCCCTTCTCTACGGAGGAGCCGGACGAGGCGATGTTGACGGTGTCCGCGCTGAGGCGCTTCTCCGCGAACTCGAAAGAGATCCGGGTGCGGGTGGAGGGCTCGAGGAAGAGGTTGACGATGGTCTTCCCGCGGAGGACCGGGACTTTCTTGATGCGCCGCTCGCTGATCTCCTTGAACGGCTCGGCGGTGTCGAGAATCCCCTCGATCTGGTCGCGGGTCAGATGCTGCAGTCCCGTAAGGTCTTTCCCGAGGCCGAGCCCGTCGGCGCCGCCGTTCGTGGTAGTGGCCGTCATCGGTTCCTTTCGACCGGGACGCGTCGAACGCTCAGCTCCCCATCGATGCTGGGCACGCTGACGGCGATCTCCTCGCCGGGGGCCACCTCGAAGCGGCAGCCCAGATAGTCCGGCTGGATCGGGAGCTCACGCCCGCCGCGATCCACGAGCGCACAGAGCTCGATCTTCCTCGGGCGCCCGAAATCGGAGAGCTCGTTCAGCGCGGCCCGCGTCGTGCGCCCGGTGTGGAGGACGTCGTCCACGATCACCACGTGCAGGCCCGTGATCTCGACCGGCAGCTCGGTGGAGCCGATCACGGGCTTGGGACCGATCTGAGCGAAGTCGTCTCGATAAAGCGTGATGTCCAGCGAACCGGTA
>JAUVMT010000131.1 GCA_030600085.1 Gemmatimonadales bacterium
CACCGCCCGGTCGCCTCCCTTGCGCTTCGCGGAGTAGAGCGCGATGTCGGCGGCCTGCAGGAGGTCGTCTTCGGTCTTGGTGGAGGAGTTCGACACCGCGACGCCGAAGCTGATCGTGACGGGCAGCGGGGAGTCCCCGAATTGGCTGGCGACGGCATCTTTGGTCCGCTCCGCGAAGGCGAGTGCTCTGCGGACGCTTGTTCCGGGGAGAAGCGTCAGGAACTCATCGCCGCCGAAGCGCCCGCTCAGATCGGAGGCGCGCGTGTTCTCCTTCAGGGCCTGGGCGACGGCGCGCAGGACGTCGTCGCCGGCCTGATGTCCCTCGGTGTCGTTGATGGTCTTGAAGCGGTCGATGTCGAGAAGCACGATCGAGCACGGTCGGCCGCGGGTGGTGGCCGCGAACTCGCGGCTCAAAAACAGCTGCAGCACCCGCCGGTTCGGAAGCCCGGTCAACGGGTCCGCGTACGCGAGCTTGAGGGCCTCGGACGTCTGTCGCCGATGCGCCTCCGATATGAGACCCGCGCCCAGGCTGACGCTGATGAGAACCACGATCACCGCGCCGACGATCCACCAAGCGACGTCTCCAGTAGTAAGCAGAGAGAAGCCCACTTCGAGAACGGCAACGAGGATCATCGCCGAGATGAGGACGAGCGTCGCGCCCTGCCAACCCTTGTAATAGGCGAACAGAAAGGCGGGTACGATGGCCAGAAGCCAGATGAGGGCCGAGTACTCCCCGGCCGAGTCCGGCCAGAGAAGGCTGCCGACGAGGGCCGTGACGAGCGCCAGGGCGCTGAGAGCCAGCGCCGTGGGAGGCACGCGGGCGGGCAGATGGTCGATCTCGATACGGGTCGTATCCAGTGCCGGGCTCTCGTTCACGTCGACTTCGGAGCCCGTCAGCTCGGCGTTCAACCCCCGGGGCCGTTTGGCCACGCTTTTCATCTCCGATCCGAATGAGGGGCGCGATGCCCGTTTCACGTCACTCGGCAGGGTCCCGGACTTGTCACGAATCGCAGCATGAAGGTCGCGCCGCCGGGAACCGTAGCGCCTTGTCCAACTGTTACTTACGTGCTTCAGACAGCTTTCAGCGTGACCTGTGAGACCGCGCGCGACACCGCTAGGTTTGCACTTTCGGTGCCGGGCAGGGTATTGCGGCCGATCGTCGCTCGGCCGTGCGCCGAATCCGGCGAATCGCCGAGACTTGAACGCGGGACGACGTAGCTGAGACATGGCTGAGAGAGCATCGGGCAGGACCAGGGGCGCCCTTTGGGCCGGCCTCGTGCTGGCTGGCATCGCGGCGCTCGTGGTGGCGTTTTCCGCCGGCTACATCGGGTCGGCGGGCGCAGAGAGTGGCTCGGCCGACGCCCGGTGGCTCTCCATTCCGGCTCCCGAGGCCGAGTTCCGAACGCTCGAGGGGAAGAAGGCCTCGCTAGCGGATTACCGGGGCCAGGTCGTCATCCTCAACCTGTGGGGAACCTGGTGCCCTCCGTGCCGCCGCGAGATCCCGGAGCTCGTCGAGCTACAGGCGCAGCTGGAGGAGCGGGGCGCGACGGTCGTGAGTATCGCGGTCGACTCGGGGGCTGAGGAGAGCATCCGGAGCTTCGCGTCCGAGTTCGGGATCGACTATCCGATCTGGATCTCGGGGACGGACGAGGTCGTCCGGCACTTCCGCGCGATCGGCTTTCCGTTCACGCTGCTCATCGATCGCGACGGCGTGATTCGCAAGCAGTACCTCGGGCCCCAGACTCAGGAGACGCTGCTGGCCGACGCCGACGTCTGGATCGGGGACGGGAGTCCCACGGAGACCCCGAAGTACAGAGAGGCGTCGGAGGTCGGCCCGTAGTAGCGCTCCCCGAACGCGTTCGGCACCACCGAGCCGTTGTAGCGGGCCGAGAACAGGTTGTCGACGCCCACGTACGGCAGCAGCTCCCAGCCCCCGAGCGGCGCCCTCGCCGATAGTCTCAGATCGAACACCCCGTACGACCAGTTGAACGCCGTGTTCGCGTCGTTGACCGGATACGCGTCCAGCCAGCGGAACCGCCCCTCCGCCAGCCAGACGGAACGCGCGTAGGAGAGCCCCAGATCCAGCTGGTGGATCGGGACGCCGGGCTCCCGGTTGCCCTCGAAGTCTCCCTCGATCGTTTCGAACTCGCCGAAGGTGAAGTGCTGATACGTGTAGGATAGCCGCGCGTCGAACCCCTTCAGGGCCGTCCAGACCGTCCCCACCTCGAGCCCGCGGCGTGTCACCTCGCCCGCGTTCCGGAAGAACACCTCCTCGCCCGGTCCCTGGAACGGCAGGATGGCGTCCCTCACCTCCGCCACGTAGACGGAGAAGTCGTAGCTGAGCCGCGGCGCCGCCGCGATCCCCTTCGCGCCGACCGAGAAGCTCACCGTCGTCTCCGGGTCCAGCTGGAGGTTGAAGCCGCCTTCGCCGCTCGGCTGGTTCGAGAGCTCGCTGGTGGTGGGCGTCTGGAAGGCAGTCGCGACGTTGGCGTAGAGGTTGAGCCAATCATTCGCGGCCACGTCGACGCCGACCATCGGGCTGAAGTGGGTGAACGTCCGCTCGCCGGAATCGTCGCCGTCCTCGAGCAGGCGGTCGTCGACCCGGAAGTCGAAGAGGTCGAATCTGCCGCCGGCCGTGATCCTCACGGCGGTGCTCGGCGCCAGGGTCAGCGTGACGAACGGCCCCAGCGCCCCCACGGTCTCCCGCTGGTCGATCAGCAGCTCGCCCTCCTGGGCTCGATCGCCCTCCTCATCCACCCCGAGGTTCTCGAACTCCTCGCGGTCGTCGCCCAGGTAGGAGAGGTCCATGCCCGCGATCCAGGTGAACGGCAGCTCCCCCAGCCTGGTCTTCGCGGCGTAGCTGGCCCTCAGCCCTCCCGAGCCCCGGTCCAGCGAGATGATCCGGCCCGGGATCGGGTTCCACACGTCGCGCAACAGCCCCCAACCGGAGAGCTCGAGCTTGCCGGTCTCCGACATCCCGCCCGAGTAGGCGAGGCCGAACTGGCCCTGCTTGACCGACTTGCCGGCGCCCTGCGCGATGACGAACGGGCGGACGAAGGTGGGCCGAAGCCGTGCATCCTCCTCGTTCAGTGAGCTCGGGTTCTCGGCGAACGGCATGGAGAAGTAGCTCCCGGTCGCCCGGAGCTCGGAGCGCTCGCCGAGCGACGTGCGCGTGGTGAGGTAGAAGCGGGTGAAGTCCGCGTGGTTGTACTCGCGGAATCCCGTCCAGTTGTTAGCCTCGAAGTCGGCCAGGTACCCGGTCGAGCCGGCCGTGCCGGAGAGCTTCAGACGTCCGGTCGCGAATCCGTAGTTGCCGAAGGCGACCTGGGCCTGGGCGTGGAGCGGCGTGGGCGCGAAATCCTCGGTTCGGAAGCTGATGACGCCTCCGGCCGCGTTCCCGTAAAGTGACGAAGCCGGGCCCCGGATGACCTCGACCCTGCCCGCCGCCAGGAGATTCAGATTGCTGAGGACGGCCTGCCCGTCGGGCAGCGTGAGGGGGATGCCGTCGGCGATGATCATGACCCCGCGCACGCCGAACTGCGCACGGGCGCCGGCGCCCCGGACGATCAGGCGGTCGCCCAGCGAGAGGTTTTGCCTGTTCTGGACGGTCACGCCCGGGATTCCGCGCAGGGCCTGGTCGAGCGAGAGCGCCCGCTCTCCGCGCTGGATCTGCTGTTTCCCCACGATGGAGAGGGCATACGGCGTCCGCGCCCACTCCTCCGTGGTTCGGGTCACGGTGACCCGAAGGTCCTCGAGCCTGACTTCCGGCCGCACCTCCAGCGTGTCGGCGCGGGAGGAAGAGTCGGTGGCGGCTTCGGCCTGTGCAGCGCGCAGCGGCGACGGGGTGAGGGCGACAGTCCCAGAGGCCAGGGCGACGACCGCCAGCGCCAGGGTCGCGGCGCAGACGACCTGTGCGGGCTTCGTCAGACGACCGGCTCGAGGATGAGCTGGCCCCGGTACAGGCGCGAGTACAGCCCGTCCTGGAGGAGCAGCTCTTCGTGCGAGCCCTCCTCGACGACGCAGCCGCGTTCCAGAACGAGGAGCCGGTCGGCCCGCTGCACGGTGCGAAGACGGTGGGCGATGATCAGCGTCGTCCGGCCCTCCATCAGGTTCCCGAGCGCTTCCTCGACGAGCTGCTCGCTCTCGGTGTCGAGACTGCTGGTCGCCTCGTCCAGGATCAGGATGCGGGGCGCCTTGAGCACGACGCGGGCGATCGCCAGCCGCTGCCGCTGCCCGCCCGACAGCCGCACCCCCCTCTCGCCGACCAGAGTCTCGTAGCCGTTGGGCAGGCGCTCGATGAACTCGTGGGCGTGCGCCCTCCGAGCCGCCTCCTCGATCTCCTCGGGGCTGGCGTCCGGCCGGCCGTAGGCGATGTTGTCGAACACGGTGCCGGAGAAGAGCGTGGGCTCCTGCGGCACGAAGCCGATCGCTCCCCTGAGGTCGGCCAGGGCGACCTCCCGGATGTCCCGCCCGCTCCAGGAGATGAGGCCGCGCGTCGGATCCCAGAAGCGGAGGAGGAGGGCGGCAACGGTGGACTTGCCGCCTCCGCTCGGCCCCACGAGGGCCACCACCTCTCCCGGCCGGAGCCTCGCACTCACGTCCTGCAGCGCCCAGGGCTCCTCGGGTCCATACCGGAACCATACATCCTCGAACACGATCTCCGGAATCGCCGTCGTCGGGACCGGCACCGGCTCCGGAGGATCGGCGATCTCCGGTTTCTCCTCCATCAGGTCGAACACCCGGATCGCGGCCCCCTGGGCCTGTTGGTACGAGCCCCAGAGCGAGGCCAGGGCCGTGATCGCCGCCGCCACCTGCACCGCGTAGAGCAGGAAGGAGACGAGCTCTCCGGCCGTGATCTGGCCCGCCAGGACCAACCGGCCTCCCTGCCACAGCACGGCCGTGATCCCGCCGAAGGCGACGAACGCCAGGACGCCGAAGAACAGCCCCCGCGCCCAGGCCCGGCTGAGGGCGGCTCGAAGCGACTCTTCGATCCGTGCGCCGTACCGGTCCGCCTCCCAGTCCTCCCGAACGAAGCTCTGGACGATCGGAATCTGGCCCAGAGCCTCCTCGGCCACGGCGTTGGCGTCCGCGAGCCGGTCCTGCACCTCCGTGGATTTCCGGCGGAGGTACCGTCCGAAAAATATGGCGATCAGGACGACCAGAGGCGCGACCGCGGCCGTCGTCAGCATCAGCTGAGGGTGGAGTGCGGCGAGCAGCGTCAGCGCGCCCACCAGATACAGGATCTGACGGAAAAGCTCGGCCATCTGACTGCTCAGGACGGCCTGGAGCGTGGAGCAGTCCGAGGTGAGTCGGCTGGTCAGCTCGCCGGACGTCCGCTCCGTGAAGAAGCCGGGCGAGAGGTCCAGGAACCGAGAGAACAAGCCGGTTCGAAGTCGGGCGATCACGTGCTCCCCGGTGGCCCCGAGCAGGTAGACCTCGAGGAAGTTGAGCACGCCCTTGACCGCGAACATTACCAGCAGGCCGACGGCGATCGTGTTGAGGTTGACCAGGTTCCCGGTGACGAACGCGGCGTCCAACATGAAGCGGACGACGAGGGGAAAGGCGAGGCCGATCGCCGTGCTGAACAGGAGGGTGACGCCCGCGATCGCGACCTTCCCGCGGTGCGGGCGCACCAGCGGCCAGAGCTTCCGCAGGGCGAACAGCGACAACCGGGCTCTCGCCCGGCCCTCGGTCTGGCCTTCGGTCCGATCTTTCGGGCGAGACGTCCCACGTCCGGCGTGGCGTCCCCTGTTTCCCGCCTCTATCTTGCCGCCCTCCTGTCGGGATCCACATATCCGCGTCGACTGACGCCAATTGATTCATGAACGAACCGACCCGCAACGATACGAGCGGCTGGGGAACGCTGGCCGCGGTAGCCGCCGTGGCCACCTACGCCCTCATCGTCTTCGGAGGGATCGTCCGCATCACCGGCAGCGGCATGGGCTGCGGCGACGATTGGCCGCTCTGCAACGGCCAGCTCATCCCGCCGATGGACTTCGACACGCTCATCGAGTACGGGCACCGGCTGGCCGCTCTGGCCGTGAGCCTGCTCGTCGTCGCGTTGGCCACGGTGGCCTGGTGGCCGAGACGGGCCGCGGTCCGGCGTCCTCTGCGCGTCCTTTCGCTCCTCGCCGTCCTGCTGCTGGTCGTGCAGGTGCTTCTCGGTGCGGTAACCGTGTGGCTGGAGTTGCCGCCGACCACCGTGATCCTGCACTTCGGCACGGCGCTGGCCCTGCTGGTCGTTCTCGCCGTCGGTGCGTGCATCGGGTTGGCGGGCGCCGAGCGTCCTGCCGTCCGCCGGGATCGTGCGACCCGAACATTGAAGACGCTGGCGGCCTTCGCGTTCGGCGTCGCGCTCCTCGGGGCGATGGTGGCCAACCTGGACGCGGGCCCGGCCTGCCTGGGCTTTCCGGCCTGCAACGGGAGCTGGATGCCGCGGGGGGGCGGCCTGGTGCACGTGCACTGGACGCACCGGCTCGCCGCCTATCTGCTCTTCCTGCTGTTGCTCTCGCTGCCCGTGCTCGTGCGGCGGTGGCGGCCCGGGGATGGCGCGGCTCTCACCTGGTCCTCCCTCGGCCTCCTGGTCGGACTCGGTCAGGTCGGCGTCGGCGCGGCGATGGCGCTCACCCTCTATCCGGGCACCCTGAAGACCATCCACCTGGCCGTCGGGGCGGCTCTGGTCGCCGTCATCGTGGTGGCTGCCTGGCTCGTCTCGAGGCCACGGACCGTCTCCTAGACGCGCGTCAGCCGCTCCACGAAGCGAGGTCGTCTAAAGGGGGGCGAGGCGGGCGGTGAAGTGACGGAGCTGCGGCGGCTCCTC
>JAUVMT010000031.1 GCA_030600085.1 Gemmatimonadales bacterium
GAGGAGCTCGAGGTGCAAGCCGATGGCTCGCTTGAGGATGGGACGGAAGCGCCCGCGGCCGAAGCCGAGGTCGAGACGGAGCCCGAGGGAGAGCAGGAGTTGGCCGAGAAGGACCCGGTCGCGGAGGAGCTCGTGGCGGAGGAGCGCAGCTCGTGAGCACCGGCCCCGGGCTCGAAGCTTCGGCGCTGCTTGCGGTGGGTGTAGCGCGGAGGGCCGGACGCGTCGAGATCGGCACTCGAGCCGTGCGTCAGGCCGGCCGAGAGGGCCGCCTGGCGGCGATCCTGGTGGCCCGGGACGCCAGCGACAACGCCCGCGAGCGTTTCGAGCGCGTTCGGCTGAACACGGGCGCCGAGCTCGCGGTGTGCGGAGACCGCAGCGCTTTGGGCCGGGCGGTGGGCCGCGGCCCCGTCGCCGCGCTCGGGATCACGGCACCGGGTTTGGCCGGGCTGGTGCTCGAGGCGTTGCAACCGGGCCGTGAGGGAGCCGTGTTGGACCCTGTCTCAATCTCGGAGGGGTGAGTTTGTCGACGTTCCGCGTTTACGAGGTCGCTGAGGAGCTGGGCGTAGAGTCGTCTCAGCTGATTAGCATCCTGCGCGAGATGGAAGTGCCGGTGCGCAGCCATATGTCGGTCGTGGATGAAGGGCAGATCGCTCGCCTGCACGCGAGGCTCGAGCGAGAGAGGCGCACCGGCTCGGCCGCTCCTGCCTCGCGCTCGGAAGCCTCCTCGCGGCGTCGACGCCGCCGTCCGGTGAAGCCCGAGCCGATCGAGCCGCTGCTCGAGGATGCGGCTCCGGCAGAAGAGGAGATCGAGGGCGAGGTCTCCGTGGAGTCGATGGAGGCGTCGGTCGCCGACGCCGAGCCCGAGCTCGAGATCGCGCTGGAGGCGGAGGCCGAGCCTGAGGTGGGGTTGGAGATCGACGCGGAGCCCGAGGAGCCGCAGGAGGTGGAGGTCGAGGAAGCGGTCGCCGAGGAGATCCTGGAGCCGGTCGACGTCTCGGAAGCCACCAAACCGGAGGCGGGGGCGCCGAAGCGGGCGAAGCGCAAGCCCAAGCCCGTCCGTCGCGGCATGCCGGCGACTCCGACAGCGTCCGCCTCTCCGACAGCGTCCGCCGATCCGACAGCGTCTGCCGCGCCGGGTGGCACAGTGCGCATCAAGGCGGAGGGATACACGGTCGATGGCCGGCGCAAGCCTCGCCCCGAGCAGCGTCGCCGCCAGCGCCGGGTCGACCAGGACGCGGTGCAGGAGAACGTCAAGCGCACGCTGGCCGCCATCGAGGGTGGAACCGGAGGCCGGAAGCGTAAGCGTGAAGCGCCGTCCGCCGAGCAAGAGGCGGAGCTCGAGCGCCAGGCGATCGAGGCCGAAGCTGAGAAGACCCGCGTACGCGTCAACGAGTTTCTGACGGTCTCCGAGTTCGCGCACCTGATCGAGGTGCCGCCTCAACAGATCATCACGTCGGCGTTCAAGAACCTCGGCCTGATGGTGACGATCAACCAGCGTCTCGATTTCGACCAGATCGAGTTGGTCTGTGAGGAGTTCGGATTCGAGGCGGTTCGCGAGCAGGCGTACGAGGCCGACCTCCAGGACTTGACGGAGGAAGTGGATACGGAGGAGGACCTTCTTCCGCGCGCGCCCGTTGTGACCGTGATGGGACACGTGGATCACGGGAAGACGTCGTTGCTCGACCACCTCCGCCAGACCAACGTCATCGCGGGCGAGGCAGGCGGAATCACGCAGCACATCGGCGCCTACCGCCTCGAGCTCGATGGGAGGAAGTCGATCACTTTCCTGGACACGCCGGGGCACGAAGCCTTCACCGCCATGCGCGCCCGTGGCGCGGAGATCACCGACGTCGTCGTGTTGGTCGTCGCCGCCGACGATGCGGTCATGCCGCAAACGATCGAGGCGATCAGCCACGCCAAGAACGCCGGCGTGCCGATCATCGTGGCGATCAACAAGGTGGATCTGCCGGCGGCGGACGTGCCGAAGGTGCAGCAGGACCTGCTCAGCCACGATGTGGTGCTCGAGGAGTTCGGCGGCGACGTGCTGTCCGCGGCGGTATCGGCGAAGACGGGGGAGGGTCTCGACGAGCTGCTGGAGAAGGTCCAGCTTCAGGCGGAGCTGCTCGAGCTCAAGGCCAATCCGAACCGGCCGGCACGGGGCACCGTCGTCGAAGCGCAGCTGGATCGTGGCATGGGGCCGGTCGCTACCGTGCTTGTACAGAGCGGCACCTTGAAGGTCGGGGACAACTTCATCTGCGGCCTCTTCGGCGGCCGCGTGCGCGCGCTTCTCGATGAGCGTGACAAGAACGTGGAGGAAGCCGGGCCTTCCATGCCGGTGCGCGTTCTCGGGTTGGAGGGGGTGCCTCAGGCCGGCGACTCCCTGATGGTGGCGGAAGCCGAGCGGACCAAGGAGATCTCCGGGCGTCGCCAGCAGCTTGAGCGCGAGAAGGACATGCGCCGGCGGCAGAAGGGCACGCGGCTCACGGATCTCTTCGAGACCGTCGAGGACGGCGAGGGAGCGATCCTCGACCTCGTCATCAAGGCGGACACCGACGGTTCGGTGCAGGCTCTCTCCGACTCCCTGGAGCGGCTGAGCACGGGAGAGGTCATGGTGGAGGTCATTCACCGTGGCGTCGGGGCGGTCAACGAGTCCGACGTGCTGCTCGCTTCGACCAGCTCGGCGGCGATCATTGGCTTCCATGTGCGGCCGGACGCGGGGGCCCGCGATCTCGCCCAGCGCGAAGGAATCGAAATACGCAGCTACGATGTGATCTACGAGGCCGTCGAAGACATGCGCCTCGCGCTCGAGGGGCTACTGAAGCCGGAGGAGCTGGAGGTCATCGTCGGGACTGCCGAGGTCAGAAAGCTATTCCGAGTTCCCAAGGTGGGTACGGTGGCGGGCTGCTACGTGGCCGACGGGGTGATCGAGCGCAAACTGCCGGTTCACCTCGTGCGGGATCAGCTGCGCATCTACAGCGGCAAGGTCGACAGTCTGAAGCGTTTCAAGGACGACGTCCGCGAGGTGCGCGAGGGATTCGAGTGCGGCATCTCGATCGAAGGCTACAACGACGTCAAGGAAGGCGATCTGATCGAGTCGTATCGCATCGACGAGATCGCCCGCACCCTGGCCGAGAGCGCGGCGGCGACGGAAACCGCCACTCCCTAGGAGCCAGTCCGAGGAGTGGGGCGAGGCGATAGGAGAGGATGGCCGCTGTAGTCGGCGTCGGTCGCTGGGTGCTGCACCTGCCCGGCTGCACGTCGCTCAAGGCGAAGCGCCGGATCGTGCGCGGCCTGCGCGACCGGCTCCAGGCGCGCTTTCGCGTCTCCGCCGCCGAGACCGACTTCCAGGACAAGTGGCAGAAGGCGGAGATCTGTGTGGCTCTCGTAGCCTCGGATCCGTCCGTTGCCGAGGCCCTGCTGGCTCGCCTGGATCAGCACGTCGGCTCGGATCCTCGCGCTCTCGTCGTCGAGAGAGAGACGACCCTCTATTGAGCTCCTCGGCCTTCTCCTCGCGATGAGAAGCCTCACGCC
The DNA here is from genome assembly GCA_030600085.1 of Gemmatimonadales bacterium. GTDB lineage: Bacteria > Gemmatimonadota > Gemmatimonadetes > Palauibacterales > Palauibacteraceae. The sequence goes on from JAUVMT010000031.1 coordinate 3,532, forward strand.
TACGAGCGGACACGGAAAGGCCGTAGCATGACGAGCAGAAGGATCGAGCGCGTGAATCACCTGCTGCGCGAGGAGTTGGCGGCCCTGATCCTCCGTTCGGCGAAGGACCCGAGGCTGGTACCCGTTTCCATCATGGCCGTCAAGGCGACGTCCGACCTGAAGTACGCGACGGTCTACGTGCGCGCCGGCGGCGACGAGGAGGCGCTCGCCGAAGCCCTCCTGGGCCTCGAGAGCGCCGAAGGGTACTTGCGACGTGAGCTCGGTAGGCGGCTCCATCTCCGGAGAATTCCCGAGATGAGCTTCGAGGCGGATCGTACCCTCGAGCATGCACACCGGATCGAATATCTTCTCCGGCAGGTGCGTCCGGACCTCGAGAAGGGGGAGTGACGGTCAGCGCCGTGCCCGCGCTCAACGGAGTCCTGCTCGTAGACAAGTCGCCCGGCCCGACCTCCCATGACGTGGTCGAGGCGGCGAGGCACGCCCTGCGCACCCGCAGGATCGGCCACACCGGAACGCTCGACCCCTTTGCCAGCGGTCTTTTGATTCTCTGCGTGGGCCGCGCGACCCGATTGAGCGAGTACTTCCACATCCCTGACAAACGCTACGAGGCGGAGCTCAGGCTGGGGCTGGAGACGGCGTCTCACGACCCGGACGGCGAGGTCGTCTCGGAGTCGAGGGCGTGGCGCGGGCTGACGCTGAACCGGGTCGGCGACATCCTGCGGGGCTTCGAGGGCATCATCGACCAACGGCCGCCGGCCCTCTCGGCCAAGCGGATCAGGGGGCGGAGGGCCCACGCTCTCGTTCGTCAGGGTGCCGAGGTGCGGCTTTCTCCTCATCGGATCACGATTCACTCGTTGAGGATTTTACGCTTCGATCCTCCGGTCCTTCGGCTGGCAGCCCGCGTCTCGACGGGGACATACATGAGATCCCTCGCGCGCGATCTTGGCCGCGAGCTCGGTTGTGGCGCACACCTCACGGTCCTTCGGCGGACGGCGATCGCGGACCTGAGCGCAGCAGACGCCATCCCGGATGCCCAGCTGCGGGATGGCGAGGTGACCGCTGACGGGATCCCGACCAGCGGATCGTGGCTCGAGTCGGGGAAGGCCCTCTCCTGGCTCGCTTCGCGCTGCGTGACCGAAATGGAGATCCCGCTCTTGAGAACCGGGAAGCTACTGGACGCGGAGTCGGACGAGGGCGACCGCGTTGACGCCGCAGGGGCGCCCGACGTCGGGACGGGCGGTGCGGCCGGCGACCCAGGGCCCGTGCGCCTTCTCTACGGAGACCGGCTCGTGGCTATCGGGGAGCTCCGGAATGGACGCATCCAGCCGAGGAAAGTGTTCCTTGACTGAGCTTCCGGGCACCGGGGGAGCCGGCGGCCTGCCGCCCGATGTGCCGGGCACGGTCGTGACCGTCGGGACGTTCGACGGTGTGCACCGGGGGCATTGGGCCGTCTTGCGTGAGATCGGCGAGCGGGCACGGCGCCGTCGACTGACGAGCGTGCTCGTGACGTTCGACCGTCATCCGCTGACTGTCGTGCGACCGGAGGCAGCTCCGCCGATTCTGACGTCTCCCGACGAGAAGAAGGAGATCCTGGCCCTTTCCTCGCTCGACTACGTCGCGTTCCTCGCCTTCGACCGGACCCTTTCGCTCTACCAGCCGGAGGAGTTCGTCCGTCTCGTCCTGGTGGACAGGTTTCGCGTGAAAGAGCTGGTCGTTGGCTACGATCATGGGTTCGGGCGGGACCGGACGGGCGATCGAAAGACGCTGCGGAGACTGGGAGCGGAGCTGGGCTTTGAGGTCGATGTGGTGTCCCCGGTCACCGCAAATGGCTCCCGCGTCAAGTCCTCGAAAATCCGCGAGCTCGTGAGGTGTGGAGAGGTCGAACGGGCCGCTGGGGCGCTGGGCCGTCCCTACTCGCTTCGCGGGGTCGTGGTGCACGGTCTCGGCCGGGGCCGACAGCTTGGCTTCCCGACGGCCAACCTGCAGGTCCCGGAAGGGGGGAAACTGGTTCCGGGATCGGGGATCTACGCCGTCCGCGCGAGCCTCGGCTGGAGGATTTGCGACGGGCTTCTCCATCTGGGCCCGAGGCCGACGTTCGCGGGGTCGCCTCCTTCGATCGAGCTCTATTTGCTCGATTTCGAGAACGATATCTACGGCGAGAGCGTGCGCGTCGACTTTCTTTCGCGACTCCGGGAAGTTCGCCCGTTCGCGTCGGCGGAAGAGCTCGTGCGACAGATGCGTGTCGACCGAGAGCAGGCGATGCGCTTCTTCGCCGAGCGAGCGCGTCGGGACGGCGACCTCTGGACGGGCGACGAGGATGAGGGTGGCCGGGGTCGCTGATGTTTACAGAACCGCCGGATCTCGGTAAATTCTCGGGCTTTGCATCTTTGGGAAGACGGCGACAGAAGAGGGACGAAAGCGAAACATGGCGTCTGGAAACACGGATACGACCAGCATCGTAGAGAAATTCGGCGAGCACGAGAACGACTGCGGATCCACCTCCGTCCAGATCGCGTTGCTCACGGCGCGGATCGAAGAGCTCACCGGGCACTTTCAGCAGCACCCCAAGGATCACCATAGCCGACGCGGTCTCCTGAAGCTCGTCGGACGGCGTCGTCGTCTCCTGACTTACCTGAGACGTAGTGACCTGGAGCGCTATAGGAGCCTGATCGAGGAACTGGGGCTCAGGCGCTAGGGGAGAGCTGATTCATGATCACCGAACGCGGACGTCTCGTGTCGGGGTGGTCACGTTCAGAATCTGTCTCAGACTTCGCAAGCAACGCAAACAACGAAGAGGAATAACGTGCACAGACTAGAGAAGGAATTTGCCGGGCGGACACTCATCATGGAAACCGGCCGGATGGCCAAGCAAGCGGACGCGGCGGTCTACGTCCAGTTCGGTGATTCCGCGGTGCTGGTCACGGCGGTCGCGGAGCGGAAGCGCAGCCACCTTCCGTTCTTTCCACTCACCATCGAGTACAGGGAGAAGACGTACGCGGCGGGGAAATTCCCCGGTGGCTTCATCAAGAGGGAGACGAGGCCCGGCGACAAGGAAACGGTGTCGGCCCGGCAGATCGATCGACCGCTCAGGCCCTTGTTCCCCGACGACTACCGTAACGAGACGCAGGTCGCCTGCTTCGTGATCTCGGCGGATCAGGAGAACGATGCCGACGTTCTGGGCATGCTCGGCGCATCCGCGGCTCTCTCGCTGTCGTCGATCCCCTGGGATGGGCCGATCGCCGGCGTGCGGGTCGGCCGGGTGGAGAGTGAGTGGATCGTCAATCCCACCTTCGAGGAGCTCGATTTCTCCGACATGGACATCGTCGTGGCCGGCTCGGAGGATTCGATCGTCATGGTCGAGGGTGCCGCTCTGGAGATCAGCGAGGAGGAGTTCGTCGAGGCGCTGAACGTCGCGCACCCCGCTATCAAAGAGCTGATCGGATTCCAGCGCGAGCTCGTGGAGATGGCTGGAGGTTCGCGCGAGAAGTTCGAGTACGAGGCCTCCGAGCCACCCGAAGGGCTCGAGGCGGCGGTCACAGAGGGGGCAGGCGAAAGAGTCCGGGAGGCGCTGCGAGTCGGCGACAAGGCGGAGCGCGAGACCGTGCTCACCGAGCTGCGGGCAGAGATTACCGAATCGCTCGAGGAGGAGTACGGCGAGGAGGTGAGCCGCGTGCGCGGGATCATTCGCGACCTCGAGAAGAAGGAGATGCGGCGTCAGATCCTCGAGGAGAGCGTCCGCGTAGATGGGCGTGGGCTGGACGACATCCGCGAGATCACCGTCGACGTCGGACTGCTCCCACGCACGCACGGATCGGCTCTCTTCACGCGCGGCCAGACGCAGGCGCTGTGCGTCACCACGCTCGGCACGATCAACGACGAACAACGGATCGATTCGATCGACCTGAAGGGAGAGACGTCGAAGTCGTTCATGCTCCACTACAACTTCCCGCCGTTCTCGGTGGGAGAGGTACGCATGTTCCGGGGGCCGGGCCGACGGGAGATCGGCCACGGGATGCTGGCCGAGAAGGCGCTCCAGTCCCTCCTGCCGCCGTACGACGACTTCCCGTACACGATTCGGATCGTCTCAGACATCCTCGAGTCGAACGGCTCCAGCTCCATGGCCACCGTCTGCGGAGGCTCGCTTGCCCTGATGGATGCTGGTGTCCCGCTGCGCGGCCCGGTGGCCGGGATCGCCATGGGTCTCGTGAAGGAAGGCGAGGAGGTGGCCGTCCTGACCGACATCCTCGGGGTGGAGGATGCTCTGGGCGACATGGACTTCAAGGTCGCCGGCACCGAGCGGGGCATCACCTCCATTCAGATGGACATCAAGGCGAAGGGCTTGAGTGTCGAGACGATGCAGGAAGCGCTCGAGCGAGCGAGGAAGGCGCGACTGAGCATCCTCGAGGTGATGGGTCAGACGCTGTCGAGCGCGCGCGAGGAGATGTCGGACTACGCGCCGCGCATCGTCACGATCCAGATCAATCCGGAAAAGATCGGCGAGATCATCGGCCCCAAGGGGAAGACGATCCGCGGAATCGAGGAGAAGACCGGCGCCAAGCTCAACATCGAGGATACCGGGGTCGTCACGATCTCCGCGGTTTCCGCCGACGTAGGACGGGCTGCGAGAGAGATGGTGGAAGCCATCGTGGAGGAGCCGGAGGTCGGTCGCATCTACGAGGGCGTGGTGAAGAACACCACCACGTTCGGTGCCTTCGTGGAGATCATTCCCGGCGTCGAGGGCCTCTGCCATATCTCCGAGTTGGAGGAAGGTCGCACCGAGCGCACGGAGGATGTGGTTCAGCCGGGTGATGTCGTACAGGTGAAGCTGCTCGCGGTCGACGATCGCGGTCGGCTGAAGCTCTCACGGCGAGCCGCCATGAACGGCAACTAGGCAGCGAAACTGCCCAGGTCGCCGACGGCTCAGGCCGGTAGCGCCGGAGCTACCCAGGTGGTCGAGCTGCCCGACCGGCTCGACGAAAACGTCTGGTCATGGAGAAGGGCCGACGGTCTCCGCGTCGTGGCCGAGAAGATGGAGACGGTACGCTCCGTGACCCTGGGCATCTGGGTCGAGCACGGCGGCGCCCACGACACCGAGTCCGAGCCGGGCCTCGCCCATCTTCTGGAGCATCTGGTGTTCAAGGGCACCCGGTCTCGATCCGCCAGGCAAGTCGCCCTCGAGATCGAGCGTGTGGGAGGCTCTTTGGACGCCTACACGAGCCACGACCACACCGGCTACCTGGCCAGGGTCCCGCATGAGCGCCTCGAACTGGCGATCGACATCCTGACCGACCTGATCTACCGGCCGGCCCTCCGAGGGGAGGACCTGGAACTCGAGCGCCCGGTGATCTTGGAGGAGTTGGCGGCGGTCGAGGATTCACCTGAGCAACTGGCCTTCGAGCTCCACGGTCAGCAGCTGTACGGTGCCCACCCCTACGGCCGCTCGATCCTGGGAGAGGCGGCCACCGTGGCTCGGGTCGATGTGGAAAGTCTGAGAGCGCTGCACGGATCCGCCTACGTACCGGGCAACTGCGTGGTCGCCGCCGCCGGCAGACTCGACAGCGACCAGCTTCTGGGGGCCCTGCAGCGGCACCTGCCCCGACCGAGTGTTCCCCCCCGAGCGGAACTGTCGCAACCGGAGCCTCGATCCTCGACCACTCGAGTCGTGGAGAGATCCGGTGGCCGGCAATCTCATCTGCTGGTGGGAGCGACTTCGATCCCGCATTCACACCCACTCCGCTACGCTCTGATCCTCGTCGAGACAGCGCTCGGAGCGGGGATGAGCTCGCGGCTGTTCCAACGGATCAGGGAAGAGCTCGGCCTGGCCTACAGCGTATACAGCTTTCACGCCTTCTACCGCGCGGCCGGGCACGTGGGCGCCTATTTGGGTACGCGACCGGAAGCGGTGGAGCAGGCTAGGGACGAGCTGTTGGCGGAGTTCCGAGATGTGGCGGAGAACGGCCTCACGCCGGCGGAGATCGAGAGCACGAAGCAGCAGCTGAAGGGTCAGCTCCTGCTCGGCCTGGAGTCCACGGTATCTCGGATGCAGCGTTTGGCGGGCCTGTCGCTGTATCGGGAGCCGTACATTACCCTGGACGAGTTGGCCGAACGGATCGACCGCGTCACCCTCGAGGAGATCCATGAGGCCGCAGCGTTCTTCAACCCCGATCGACAGGATGTCTTGGAGTTGCGTCCGGCCTGAAGAAGTTTCGGAGGAGACCTCATGATCGTCGGTGTCCCTATGGAGATCAAAGCCAACGAGAATCGGGTCGCGCTCGTGCCGGCCGGGGCCGATACCCTGGTGAGCCACGGCCACGACGTGGTCGTCGAGGCAGGGGCCGGGGAGGGCAGCGGCTTCACGGACCGCGCCTACGAGGAGGTCGGCGCCCGAACGATGGAGGGTCCGGAGGCGGTTTGGGCGGAGTCGGAGATGATCCTCAAGGTGAAAGAGCCGATCCCGGAGGAGTTCAGTCGCATCCGTGACGGCCAGCTGATCTTCACCTATTTCCACTTCGCGGCGGACGAAGAGCTCACGCGAGCGATCATCGACAGCGGAGCCGTGGCGATCGCGTACGAGACGGTGGAGCTCTCGAACGGGGAGTTGCCCCTGCTCACTCCGATGTCGGAGGTCGCGGGGCGGATGGCCGTTCAGGAGGGCGCCAAGTACCTGGAGAGGGCGAGCGGCGGCAGCGGGATTCTTCTGGGTGGTGTTCCCGGAGTGAGCCCGGCCGAGGTCGTGATCCTCGGGGGCGGGGTCGTCGGCCACAACGCCGCACAGATCGCCGCAGGCTTCGGCGCTCACGTTACCATCCTTGACGTCAACCTCGATCGGCTGCGCTACCTGTCCGACGTGATGCCAGCCAACGTGGATACGCTCTTCTCCAATCGGCACACGGTTCTGGAGCAGCTCCGGAAGGCGGACCTGCTCATCGGAGCCGTGTTGGTGACCGGCGCGGTGGCCCCCAAGCTCGTCCTGCGTGAAGACCTGAAGCTGATGAAGGACGGCTCGGTAGTCGTGGATGTGGCGGTGGACCAGGGCGGCTGCGTCGAGACGGTCCGGCCGACTACGCATGCCGACCCGGTCTACGTGGTGGATGGCGTCGTCCATTACGGGGTGGCCAACATGCCGGGCGCGGTGCCTCGCACCTCCACGCTGGCCCTGACGAACGCGACCTTCCCCTACGCTCTTCAGCTGGCCGAGAGCGGTTGGCGGGAGGCAGTGCGGGAGAATACGAGCCTTGCGTCGGGCGTCAACGTCGTGGACGGGAAGTGCACCTACGCCGCCGTGGCGGACGCGTTCGGGCTTGAGTACACGCCACTGGACGAGGTGCTCTGAGCGCTCTGTTTTTCACCTTTCGTCCTGTAACGCCTGCGTCTACATTGGCGGCGGCCGCACACCCGGGTGCGTGCCGTGGAGGCCGCGGACCGCGCCCTGCCGGCGTCCCTTGTCCTAACTGGTATTCAGCATGACCAAGTGGTTCAGCAGAGGCAGCCTGCTGCCGATCAACGACATCGGTGTGGACTTGGGCACCGCGAACACCCTCGTCTACGTGAAGGGCGAGGGGATCGTGCTGAACGAGCCGTCCGTTGTCGCGCTGGACAAGAGCAGCAGCACGCCGAAGGAGTTCGGGCTCGAAGCAAAGCGCATGCTGGGACGGACGCCAGCGGGCATCGAGGCGGTCCGACCCCTGAAGGACGGCGTCATCGCCGACGTGGACGTGACCGAGGCCATGCTCCGCCACTTCCTCAAGGCGGTCACCTCCAACCGCTTCTTCAAGATCCGGCCTCGCGTCGTGGTGGGAGTGCCCTCCGGCATCACGGAGCTGGAACGCCGCGCCGTGAGATCGAGCGCGCACGCGGCGGGCGCCAAGGAGGTGTACATGTGCTCGGAGCCGATGGCGGCGGCCATCGGTGTGGGTCTGCCGGTCGAGACTCCAACGGGGAACATGGTGATCGACGTCGGGGGAGGAACGACGGAGATCGCGGTGATCGCTCTCTCGGGCTCGGTGGCCGACACCTCCATCCGAGTAGGGGGCGACGAACTGGACTCGGCAATCGTCACGTTCTTGCGCAAGAACTACAACCTTCTCATCGGAGAGCCGACGGCCGAGGCGATCAAGATCCAGATCGGCTCCGCCTATCCCACGGACGAAGAGCGCGAGATGGTGGTGAAGGGACGCGATCTCGTCTCGGGAATCCCCAAGACGGTGCGCGTCCATTCGGCTGAGATTCGAGAGTGCATGCAGGAGCCGATCCAGGCGATCGTCGCGGCCGTTCGGAGAGCGCTCGAGATCACTCCTCCGGAGCTTGCTTCGGATATCGTCGACCGGGGGATCGTCATGACCGGTGGCGGAGCCCTGGTGCGCGGGTTGGACACTCTCCTGCGAGAGGAGACCGGCCTCCCGATCCACGTGGATGAAGAACCGCTCACCTGCGTGGTGCGTGGCACGGGGCGAATCCTGGACGACCTCTCACGCTATCGGAGCGTGCTCGTCACCTGACCTCATCTTACGAAGCGAGATGACGCGGCCCCTTCGATACGTTCCCGCAGATCGCCCTTCGCGGGGTCGGGATTTGGCGATCCTCATCACGCTCGTGACGCTCGCGCTCGGGTTCGCGACGATCAGTCAGGAACGACAAATAATCATATCACAGTATCTTAGAGCGACTGTTCTCTACCCGTTTCTCATGCTACACGGGGCCTTCGAGGAGCATGCCGTGACGGTGAGAAGCACGAGGCTGCTGGCGAGCCAGCGAGACTCTCTGGCCGCCGAGCTGGCCTCGGCCCGGCGAGTGGCCGCCGATGTGGGTCAACTGCGGAGGCTGCTCGGGCTCGGTGGACTCGATCCTGGCGGCTTCATCCTCGCGGACATCGTTCCCGGCCGTCCGCACATCGGAGAATCGCACGCCTTCCTGGTGGCCAAGGGCCGGGTCGACGGCGTGGAGTCACCGGTCGGCGTATTGGCCGGAGACGGAGTCGTCGGGGTCATCCGATCGGCCAGAGGCACGACCGCGACCGGTCACTTCTGGACCCATCCGGAGTTCCGGGTGAGCGTTCGAACCGAGTCGGGCAGCGCCGTCGGCATCGTGCGGTCACGGCAGGAGGACGACGGCAGGATGGTGATGGAGCTGGAAGGCACGCCATATCAGGAGGATGTGCCTTTGGGCTCCGTGCTCGTGACCTCCGGTGTGTCCAGCCTCTATCCCACCGGGATTCCCGTCGGTACCGTCCGGGCGGTGTCGGAGGTCTACGCCGGCTGGGCGAAGAGCTACCTGGTCGAACCGTCGGTGCGACCGGACGAAGCGAACGTCGTCCTCGTATGGCGGCGGCCGGCCGCGCCCGAGTAGTCGCCCTGCTTCCCCGGTAGATCGGATGGAGAGCTCCGAGACGAGGACGGTCCTGCTCGTCCTGGGATTCACCCTTCTTCACTTCTCGCTGCGTCCCCTCTTCGTCGACTGGCCGGTGGCTCCCGACCTGCTCACCGCGGCGGTGCTCCTCGGCGGGCTCTTCCTGCGGGCGGGAAGCGCCGCCATCCTGGGCTTCTCCCTCGGCATCCTGGAGGATGCGATGGCGTTGGGAGGGGGATGGACGGCTCTTCTGTACACGGTCGCCGCCTACCTGGGTGCGCGTTTTCGGGACCTTATCTTCGCGGACTCGCGCCTCTTCGTGCCGCTGTATCTCTTCCTCGGAACCTGGGCAATCCACGCATCGATCGCGGCACTTACCGGCTCCCTCGACGTAACAACGGGCTTGGTGATCGCGCCCATCGATGCCGCGTTGACGACCGTCGCGGGAGGGCTCGGGGAGCTCTTGATCGCACGGGCATCGCGCTAGCTACAACACCGGAGCGGAACGACGGAAGCAAATCAGAACGGGAAGCGACGGAAGAGAGCGGCGGCCGTGGACCTGCTTCTGCTGGGCGCCATGCTGCTGCTCCTCGCGGCCTTCTTCCGACTCCAGGTGATCGGGAGCAGCGAATTCCTCCTCCGCTCGGAGGAGAACCGGTTGCGCGCGATCAGCGTGCCCGCCCCCAGAGGGACGATCTACGATCGCCACGGCCGGGTCGTCGCTGAGAACGTCCCAGGCTACTCGATCTCACTGCTGCCCGGAAGCCCGGATACGCTGAGGGCGACGCTGGATCGGCTCGCGCCGTACCTGGACCTGGGCGAGGAACGGATTAACAGGCTGCTGGCCAAGTACAGACGCTTTCCGAACCAGCCGCTCGTCGTTCGGGATGACGCGAGCTTCGCGGAGGTGTCCGCGATCGAGGAGCGACGTCCGGACTTCCCGCGCACGGTGGTGGAGATGCGGCCTCGGCGCCACTACCCCGCCGGTCGCGCCATCGCCCACCTCGCCGGCTACGTCGGCGAGATCAGCGAGGCGGAGCTGGAGCGCGAGGTTTACGCCGAGTACGAGCCGGGGCGGATCGTCGGCAAGGACGGGCTCGAGCGCCAGTACGAGGGATCGCTGAGCGGCGTACCCGGTGTGCGCTTCGTGGAAGTGAGCGCGCTTGGCTCCATCGTTCGCGATTTCGGTCCGCGCCCCGCCGTCGAGGTCCAGCCGGGCACCGATCTCACGCTGGGGCTGGACCTGGCCCTGCAGCAGTTCGCGGACTCGATCTTCCCCAAAGCGATGCCCGGCGGGGTCGTTGCTCTGGATCCCCGTACAGGTGAGGTCCTCGTCTTGTACAGCCATCCCACGTTCGACCCCAACGAGTTCATCGGAGGGATCGACGTCTCGCTGTGGCGGTCGCTGCGAGACGACCCGGCCAAGCCCCTCCTCAATCGCGTGTCGACCGCTGCCTACCCTCCCGGCTCGACCTTCAAGCTGGCCATAGCGAGCACGGGCATGAGGCGAGGGCAGCTCTCCATCGGAAGCTACATGTCTACATCGTGCTTGGGGGCGCTCCGCTACGGGAACCGCCGCTTCCGATGCTGGAAATCGGGGGGACACGGCCCGCTCAGCCTCGCCGGCGCGATCACCGAGAGCTGCAACGTCTACTTCTACCAGGCCGGAATGCGCCTCGGCCTGGATGCGCTTCTGGAGGGCGCCGCGCGCTACAGCTTCGACCGACCGACGGGGATTGATCTGCCGTACGAGACGCCCGGCGTGTTTCCGCCATCGCGAGAATGGTATGACGAGCGGTACGGAGAGAGGGGTTGGA